>CAIXUF010000287.1 GCA_903922535.1 Candidatus Hydrogenedentota bacterium | reverse complement strand
CCCTCCTCGCCCGCCACTGTTTCCATGGGCCGCAACGACTTTCGCGGGGGAGCAGTGAGGTCAATGGACTTTGTGGTCTTGCCCCGGCCCCTCTCGGTCGACCGAGCAAACGCCATCCATGGTTTGTCCAACTCTTGCTCTGCATGGATGCTTCCGATCTGCGGAATGAAGGCCGCCGCCGGGGCATCAAAGAATTCGGCGACCTTTGCGACTCGCATTGGCTCACGTGGTCTCCGACGCTCTCCCGCATTCAAGACGGTTCGTGCGCCACGAAGCCCATAACCTCCGGAACAGGGTCTATCCGGGGACATCCTTGTTTCGGATGCCCCCGGATGCATTCACACAGGTCAGGACTGAACCGGGTTCCGCCGCCGGGTCACTGCGGCCAAAGCGCCTGCCGTCAACAAGAGCACAAGTATGTCGCCACGCTTGCCTGATGAAGACGCGTCATCGGAGACCCCGCCGCTGCATCCAAAGATGCCGGTTTTCTTCTTGCCTTTGCTGACCACGAACGAGACGGCGCTGCCGGGCGCCGCCGCCGTGCCCGCCGCCGGGGTTTGGGACATCACCTGGCCCTTTGGCACCTCATTGCTGAAGTCTTCTGTGACGCCGCCCACCGTCAGGCCCGCTGCGGTGATGGCGGCTTCAGCGGCGCTTTGGACCTTGCCGGCAAGGTCCGGAACCGTCGCCGATACCGGTTCAGGACCTTTGGAGAGCACGAAGCTTACGGCGGAACCGGGGACAACACCCGCACCGGAGGCCGGGTCCTGGCTGATGACCGCGCCTACGGCCACCGTCGTGCTGTAGGCTTCCGTCACCACGCCCACCGTCAAGCCGGCACCGGCAATCGCGGATTGGGCCGCGGTTTGCGTCATGCCCACCACGTTGGGCACATCCACGGGCTGCGGCCCATTGGATACTGCGAAGTTCACGGCAGCGCCGAGAAGGACGTTCGTGCCCGCGAGCGGTTCCTGACTGATGACCATCCCTGCAGCCACCGTCGCGCTGTACGCTTCCGTCACTGTACCGACGGTCAGCCCGGCACCGGCAATGGCGGCTTCCGCCCCGGCACGGGTCATGCCTGCCAGATTCAGAACACTTACCGGTTGCGGTCCCTTGGACACCACAATGTTCACCGCCGCACCGGGGGCGACACGGGCACCGGAAACCGGATCCTGGCTGATGACCACGCCTGCGGCCACCGTCGCGCTGTAGGCTTCCGTCACCACGCCCACCGTCAGCCCGGCACCGGTGATCGCGGCCTGGGCCGCTGTTTGCATCATGCCCGTGACGCTGGGCACATCCGCATGAATGACTGTGATGGTGATGTTTTCCGAGTCGTTCAAGGGGGGAGTCCCGTTGTCCGTCGCCGTGAACACCACGTTTTCGTAGGCGTTTTCGGTGCCCGCGCCCGGTGTCCATGTGAACACGCCCGTTGCGGGCGCAAAGGTCGCGCCGTCGGGAAGATTGTCCGCGCTCAGCGTGACCGTGTCATGGTCGGGATCGCTTGCCGTTACCGTAAACTGCAGTTGCTGGCCCTCGTTCACCTGCTTTGCGCCAATCGGGTCCAGTATGGGTGCGCGGTTGGGCTGAGCGACGCTTACCAGCCCGGTCTTGATCACGGAATCGGAACCAATTTCGGTGGTCACGGTGAGTGTGACCGCATAGGTGCCGGGAATGGTGTACACATGCGCCGGATTGGTGTCTGTGCTGGTGCCGCCGTCGCCGAAGACCCATTCCCGGTTTGTTATCGGAGCGGTGCGCGCGTCCGACTGATCAGTGAACTGCACGAACAACGGAGCCACGCCGGAAAGGGGGTCGGCCGTGAAATCCGCGGCGGGCTTTTGCAGCGTTCCGAGGGTGTTGCTCACTTCGTTCGTTTCCATCGCCGCCTGCGTGTCGAAGACAATGCTGGCCTTGTTCTTGACAACCGTGCCGTCCGCCGCGTCTGTACGCGGTTTGATGCGGAACGACACGCGGCCCTCGCCGCGGTGCGAGTCGTCGTTCGGCGGCAGGAACCCGGCCAGCGCGTCTTCGGGCAAATCCTCCGTGTCGGGATCGATCGTGCGGAAGGACCATTGCAGCGCCCCGGAGGCCGGGTCGAAACCGGCGTCGATGTCCAGGAACCACGTCCTGCTTTCCCCCGCGCGGTAATCGGGGATCGTCATGCGCTCCGAGTACGGAAGCGCGCCGTCCGGGACGGCGATGACCGTGTCACCCCATGCCACTTCCGAAAGCGCAAGCGTCGTTTTGTCCAGGCCTGCATCAAGGTTGTCGGAGACAATCACCTCTTGGGCGGGCGCCGACGCCGTGGGTTTGTTCTCAAAATAGACGGCATAGAACATTTCGTCTTTCCCGCTGACAAGTCGGGCCACTCCGTAACCGGCCGGGCCGATTTTCTCATTGGGATCGCCTGGAGTGATGTTCTCCGTGCTGCCGTGGCCGCGGGAAGTCCACCAAATCCTCAGTTCCGTCCAGCACAGTTTGAACGCCTTTCCGAGGTTTTGCGCGGAAGTGACCATGCCTTCTTTGCGTTTTGCCCAACTTCCGGTCACGGCCTCCTTGGCGGAGTCTTTAAGCTTTTCCTTGACGTAACCCGTCGGACCATTTGAAACAAGTACTCTACCCTCTTTCTTGACCGCATCGGTCATTTCGTCCAATCTCTGCTTCTTGCGGCCAAACTCATAGACCCCCCTTGTGACATCTCTCACTTCCCTGTCTTTGCCCCCATGCGTGGCAGTGCCCCTTCCCCCCTCATACAGACACTCGTTGGCATAGTCAAAGGCACGGCCGAAGGTCTTGTCATAGATTCTTTCAATTATCCCCTTCCCAACCTCCTCCTTGCCCTTGTCTATGGCCGCGTCGCGAAGCGTGTCATACGCATCCAATCCACTCGGGTCGGTCGCGTTGATCGGGTCATTCCCGGCATAGGTGTAAAGGTTGATCCCGCCGGCGCTCCCCATCGGATCCTCGGAAATGAAGCGTCCCGTCGACGGGTCGTAGTACCGGGCGCGCATGTACAGCAGGCCGTTGGGCTCGCGCGTCACACCCATCGCGCCCCCAAACTGGAACGGGTTGGGCGTGCTGCCCGTCGCGCCGCGGGGCAGCCCAAAGGCTGAATAGTCATAGGTGCCGACCACCTGGCCGGAACCGTTCGTGAGCAGACGGGTGTTCCCGGTGCCGTCAAATCCATAGTAGACGGCATTGCCCGAGGCGTCGATACGGGCGAGCAGGGTGTTGGCATAAACATACCGGGCAACCAGGTTGTTGTCGCCGTCATATTCCGCGACAATGTTGCCCAGCCCCTGGGGATCGCACACATACCGGGTTGCCGCGGCGTTATGGGTCGCAAGCGTGCGCTGCCCCAGCGCGTTGTAACCGTAGGTCATGGAACCCTCCGGAGTCGACGCGCCAACCAATTGGTTCTCCGTGTCAAACGTGTAGGAGATGTCGCCGCCCACGGCGGTCAGATTGCCGTCGGGGTCGTAGGTGCGGAGCTCCGAACCCACACTGAAGTACTGGTTCATGCCATTGGATGCATACGCCGTCGCCCCCCCTTCCGTGGTGACGGACACGCGGTTGCCAAGCGCGTCATACTGGTAATCCTCATGGCTCCCGTTGGGATACGCGACGTGCGACAGGTTGCCGACGGCATCATAGACGTATTCCGTGGTCTTGCCGTCAAGTTCGGCAACCGACACCACGCGGCCGTTCACGTCATAGCTGTACGCAAAGCCCGCCAACGGCTCAGCGGCGGCGCTGTAGTGCATAATCCGGACAACCTGGCAGCCGGTCGAATCGTATTCGTAGGTGGTGTAGACGCCGTTGCCCCGGGTCTCCCGCGTCAGGCTGCCCGCGGCATTGCGCTCATATTCCACGAACAGGTCACCCGCCGCGCTGCGCACTTCGGACAGGCGGCCGACCGTGTCGTACACATAGTTCAATCCAAATCCGCCATCACCCGCCGACTGCGTCCGGCTTCCCGCAATGTCATAGGTGAAATCCAGCGTGTGGCCGCCGGCATACCCCACATGCGTCACCAGATCGTTGTTGGCATCATAGGCCACGGAAACGTCCCGCGTGGGGTCCGCCGGGTCGGAGACGGCGACAGGACGGTGCTTGGCGTCATAGGCCACCACATCGGTGCCGCCGCCGTCGACGGCTTTGCCCGTCACGGCGCCCAAAGTATCCCGCGTGAACGTGACGGTTTTTCCGCGGCGGTTCGTGGCCTGGATTACCCGGCCTTTCGTGTCGTAGGCGATTTGGAGCACCGACCCGTTGGCATACACAATCTGGGTCACATTGCCTTTTGCGTCCCGCTTTGAAGTTGTCCGGTTGCCGTTGGCATCCTGGATCCATCCGAGCAGATTGTAGAGCCCGTCAAAGCCAAAAAGACTCGCGTTTCCGCCCCGGTCGACAAAGCGGTGGGGCGCGCCCAGAATGTCATAGGTAATCTCGCTCTGCGCCCCGTCGGGGTTGATCATCCGGGTCATGCTGCCGTAATCGTTGTATTGCAACGAGGTGGTGTCTCCGAAAGGATTGACCGCCGCCAGCAGGCTGTTGGCGCCATCGAACCCCATTGTGCCCACGGCACCCAGTGCGTTTTGTCCCGCTTTGAGGGCCAGTGAGGGATAGCTCACCGTCACCGGTTCCAGTCCCCCGTCCAGCATCCACCCCGAGCAGCGCCCATACGTGTCATAGCTCATGTGGATGCTGGATCCGTCCGGGTAGGTTATGGCAGTGACCGCATACTTGCAGGCGGCGCCGGCGCCTTCGCAGGCATAGGATGTCACGGCACCGTCCGGTTCCGTGACACTGGCAAGCGTTTCGTCCGAGTAGGCGTACCGTGTCTTGCGGTTCACATCGTCCGTCAGTTCCGTAATGCGCCCGAGCGCATCGTAGGCCAGGGTGAAGGTCTGACCGTCGCTGTGCTGGAGGGTCGTCAGATTGCCTCCGCTGTAGCCGAGAGTGATGGCGTTTCCGTTTGTGTCGGCCACCGAAACAGGAAGGCCCGACGCGTCAAAGGTCCAAATCTCCGACCCTTTCAGGGTAAGGCGGAATGCGCCGTCCCCAATTTCCTCGAAGGTGCAGGCGGCCTTGCGGCCCGCCTGCCACTCGCCGGTGGGGGACTTTTCTATACGATACGGCACGGCCCCCGGTGTTTTCAGGAGGGCCACATCCGGCGCGGGGAAGGTCAGGCTAAACTGGAAATTATGCTTCCAGCCGGGCCCCAACGGTCCCCGGTCGAAATGCGACTCAATGCCGTCGGTGAGGTACCGCTCGAAAGACAGCCCGCATCCCAAAGGCCATGCGGAGGCGTCAACCGTGGCAATTTGAGGCTCGGTGACCCCAACGCTGGCGTCGGCGCTGGTGAATTCGAGCTGCAACAGACGGGAGGCGTCCAGGGTGCTGTTGCCCGAGTCCGCCAAATAGTCCGCGTTCTGCCGCAACCGGTCAATCAACGCACTGGTGGTGGAGCCCGCCTGTTCGCTGAAATGCGCCCATATAACGTCCCATGCATCGGCCGGCATGGCCGGCGGTGCGGCCTTGTCCTTGAGCGCCGCCCAATCCGTCGGTGTGGCGTCGTCCCTCAGTTGCACCAGGTCGAAGTCGAGCTTTTCGTGCGGTCCGCCTTCGGCGATAAACTGGACCGGCACACGGCGGCGCGCCCCCGGCGGCAGCACGCTTGCGGGCTGCCGGTCGTTGATTCCCAGGAGGAGCACCGGGCCCCGCTCATAGGCGTCCGCAGGGGAAAGCCGCATCGCGAGGTTGCTGGCGCTGGTCACCGCCAGGAGGGGCGCGGGCAGATCGCAGCCGCCCGTGTTGGCGTATTCCACCCATAAGGTGGCCGGGCGAAGGACGCGCACATAACTTGGGATTTCGATCTTTGTCTCAAGTGTTCCGGGGTTGGCGCCGGTGATTTCAAGGGCGCCCGCCAGAACCTGTTCCTGGGAATCCGGCCAGACCACCGCCACGTTCACGGTCTGCGGGTCAAGTCCGGCCAGGTTCATGCGCACCGTGGCGCCGCGCGTATCGGCCGATGAAAGGGTGAAACTGCGGAGCACGACGCCGGCCGCCGTGCGAAGCTCAAGCCGGGCATCGTCATTGAGACCGGTTCCCGTCAGGTGCAGCGTGGTGCCGCCCGAGTTGCTCCCGCTTCCAAGCGGAACATTGCAGATGTGGCGTGCAGGCGCCTCGACGCACTCGATGTGGAATGCGGGAAGCGATTTGGCCAGGTTGGAGTAATAGACGCCATAATAGTACGGTCCGGCCTGTGACACCGGCACGAGCATTTCATAGGCCGGTGGATCGTCCCGCGTGGGTCCAACGCCGGTCCAGTCTTCACCGGGCGTTCCATACTTTCCGCCGAGCCTCCACTGTCCGGAGTTGTCCGCAGGCGTCACCCGAATAAGAATCATTTTGTCCTGCGCTGCGGGCCAGTCCATCCGGAACAGGCATCCCGTAAAGGGTTCTGTCGTGATGTCCAGAGACTGGCCAAGCGCAATGGGAATCTCGCGCAGCCACACGATGGTGCCGTCTTCACCCGCCCGATCTGGAAGGTTCTTCGTTCCGCCCGCAACGTGCGCCGTGCCGGTAAAACCATTCACCCCGTAATGCACCGCAATGCGGCCACCGCCGCCCCCTCCGCCCGCGGTCCACATGTCGTTATAGCTTCCCCCGCCATCGGCCGACACCGTACCGGTTCCGGTGATGGTCCCGGCATTAATCCATATGCCCCCGCCGGCCGCACCGCCCGCTGCGTCTTGGCCCGTGCCGTTCCCTCCATTGGCCGACACTGTGCCATTGAGGGTCAGCGCGCCTGTGGCTTCGAGGTGAACCGCGCCGCCCCCGGCGCCGGAGAAACTGGCGCTGCCCATGTCCGCGGGCGCGATGGCAGACCCGTACGGAAGACCGCCCGGACCGCCACCCACGGTGCCGCCGCGCCCGCCGTAGCCCGCCCCGCCGTTGCCCGTGCTTGTGCCCGGTCCCTGGCCAAGGGGATACCCTTTCAAATCCGCAAGAATTGAAGATCCCGCCGCCAGGGTAAGATTATTTGCCGCAAACAGATGGAGGGGACCTTCCCCGGCGCGGCAGCTCACCGTGGATGCGGCGTCGATGACAAAATTGTTCGCGGCAATCACTTTGCTGGCGCCCGGTTCCACAACGGCAGCCGTGCCGCTCAGCACAATGTCGTACAGTGCAAACGCCGCGTCTATGGGCAGAAAACGCCAAGAGTGGCCCGCATAAAGTCTCACCTGTTGCGGATTGGAGACGTCAAAGAAACCCACCGTTCCGTTTTCGCCCGAGCGGTCTGGAAGACTTTGGGTTCCGCCCAGGACTTGCGCCGTGCCCGTAAAGCCGTTGACCAAATAGTACACCGCGATGCGGCCCCCGCCGCCCCCGCCGCCTGCGGTCCACATGTCGTTATAACCATCCCCGCCATTGGCTCTGACCGTGCCGGTTCCGGTGATGGTCCCGGCGTTAATCCAGATGCCCCCGCCGGACCCGGCGCCTGCTGCGTCTTGGCCCGCGCCGTTCGCACCATTGGCCGACACGGTGCCGTCGAGGGTCAACGTGCCTGTGACTTCGAGACGGACCGCGCCACCCCCGGCACCGGAGGAAGTGCCGCTGCCCATGTCCACAGGCGTGACTGCAGACCCGTACAGAACACCGCCCGCTCCACCGCTTACAGTGCCGCCCCGCCCGCCATAGCCCGCCCCGCCATTGCCCGTGCTTGCGCCCGGACTCTGGTTGACGGGAAACCCTTTCGCGTCCGCGAGAATTGAACCTCCCGCCGCCAGGGCAAGATTCACCGCAGACAGATGGATTGGTCCTTCTGCGGCGCGGCAGGACAGCGAGGACGCCGCATCGATGACAATGTTATTCACGGCGGTCAGTTTGTCAACGCCCGGTTCCACAAAAGCGGTCGTGCCGTTCAATGAAATGTCGTACAACACGAACGCGGAATCTTCGGACAGAAAATGCCAGGAGTGGCCCGCATTGAGTTTGACCTGTTGCGGATTGGACACGTCGAAGAAACCCACCGTTCCGTCTTCGCCGGGCCGGTATCCGCCCCGTGCCTGCGCCGTGCCGGCAAAACCGTTCACATTGTAATGCACCGCGATGCGGCCGCCGCTGCCGCCCCCGCCCACGTCCCACATATCGTTAAGGCCATTCCCGCCGTTCGCTTTGATCGAGCCCGTTCCGGTGATGGTCCCTGCGGTTATCCAGATGCTCCCGCCGGATCCCCCGCCTGCGGCGCTCGCGCCATCGGCCGACACGGTACCGTCGAGAGTCAACGTGCCTGTGGCATCGAGGTGGACCGCGCCGCCCCCGGCGGCGGAGAGACTGCCGCTCCCCAGTTCTTCAGGTGTGACTGCAGACCCGTACGGAGCACCGCCCGTTCCGCTTCCCACGTTGCTGCTCACGGTGGCGCCGCTCCCGCCGTAGCCTGCCCCGCCAACGCCTGTGCTCACGCCCGGACCCTGGCCGGGGCCGAATCCCGTTGCATCAGCCGAGATGAAGGAATTGGCCTCCACGGTGATGTTCGTGGCATGGATGACCACACCCTTGTTGGTCGCCGTGTCGCCGTCAACCGTCAGGGTAACCCCGCTGCGGACAATCACGTTGTCGTAGGTGTATTCACCCGCGCTCAGTGCAGTGCTCAGGGTTACGTCGAGGTCTGCCCCCCAGGCTTCCTGGCCAATACCCAACCCCATAAAGCAGATGCCAAAGCACAAAAATACGGCTGTGAAAAGTGATTTGCCGAATGACATCGTAAGAATACCCCTATTCTTGGTTTTGCTTTCTCAATTGACATCAGAAAAAGCCTCTGCTATCCTACTGGCCGCTTATATCACAAGCGCCAAGATACACCTCTCAGCAAGAAATTTTAGCATATTTTTCATTCCTGGTCAATGCCGCTCGGGGTCAATCGATCCATTAGCCAAACTGATGAGATCGGAGCAATTTAGTCGGGAAATCAACATGAGTTTGGTTTGCGTCCTGAACTTGCTGTTCTGTGCTCCGCACCGTCCACCCGTATCTCCCCCCCCTTTCAGTCGCGCATGGGCTCCACGCGGTGTCCGGCGCATGAGGAAAGGCAACCATGCCCGTGTTTCCTTCCCCGGAGGAGGTGTGGGCGGCGGAGAATCTGGAGCCCGGCATGCTGGTTACTGAGGACCCCATCCAGTTGCCCCCTGGCATAAAGGCCAGCGAAGCGCAGCTTCGGGGACAGGGATATTGCCAAGCGCAACTTAGCAGTGAGGTGATTTCATGATACCGCCCCCGTCCGTCTCCACCCGCTGTTTTCCGCCATTCCCCAGCGCGCCCGTCCTGCGGGATAACATGCTACAATACCGCCCTTTGAACCTCACCCCGCAACCGTAGAACAAGGGGGCAAGCATGCAGGCGGACCCACCGGCCCGGGAACAGGCGCAACATCACCTGCAGCGCCGCTTTGGCCTGCTTCAGGCCACGGCGCTCAACATGACCAACATGATTGGCGTCGGCCCGTTCATCACGATCCCGCTTATCATGACCGCCATGGGCGGACCCCAGGCCATACTGGGCTGGCTGCTGGCGGCCGTCATCTGCATTCCCGACGGCATGGTCTGGAGCGAACTGGGCGCCGCGATGCCCGGTTCCGGCGGAAGCTACCTCTATCTGCGCGACGGGTTTGGCCGGCAGACCTACGGCCGCCTCATGGCCTTCATTTTCATCTGGCAATTCATCCTGAGCGGGCCGCTGGAGATTGCCTCCGGCTACATCGGCTTTGCGCGCTATCTGCGTTACCTGTGGCAGGACATGCCGGGCGGGTGGGTCATGGGGGTGGCCGCCATCGTCGGCGTCGTAAACATCCTGCTGCTGTACCGGAAAATCGCCTTTATCGGCCGCCTTACCGTGACGCTCTGGGTCGGCACGCTGGCGGCCGTGGTTCTGGTGATCGCTGCCGGGGTGACGCACTTCGATGCGCGCGTCGCCTTTGAGTTTCCCCCGGGGGCGTTCAATTTCAGTTGGGGGTTCCTGCTCGGACTGGGCACCGCGATGCGGGTGGGGGTCTATGACTATATGGGCTATTACGATATATGTTATATTGGTGACGAAGTCAAGAACCCCGGCAGGGTCATCCCCGTCTCGATCATCGTCAGCATCGTGTCCGTTGCGATCATGTACCTCTTCATAAATCTCTCCGTGATTGGCGTGGTGCCGTGGCGCGAGTTTGTGCCGAACACGGCCCATTCCAACTCGGATTTCATCGTGTCAACGTTCATGGAGCGCTGCTGGGGGCCGGGCATGGCTTCGGTGTTCACCGTGCTGATTCTCTGGTCCACCTTCGGATCGGTGTTTGCGCTGCTCCTGGGATACTCGCGCATTCCCTACGCGGCCGCGCTTGACGGCAATTTCTTCGGCGTTTTCGCAAAGCTTCACCCGAGGAAGGATTTTCCGCACGTGTCGCTGCTGGTCGTCGGCGGCATTTCCATCGTCGTGTGCCTTCTCCCGCTGGACGTGGTCATCAGCGTGCTGGTGACCATGCGCATCCTGGTCCAGTTCATCGGCCAAATTGCCGCGGTCGAACTGCTGCGCCGGCGCGAACCGGACGCGCCCCGGCCCTACCGCATCTGGTTCTATCCGGTTCCCAGCCTGATTGCGCTTGCCGGCTGGCTTTTCGTGTTTGTCACATCAGGCGTCACCATCATCTCCTTCAGTCTTGCCGCTTTTGTTGCGGGTGTGCTGGCGTTTGTGGCGTGGTCATGGTTTACGCGGCGATGGCCCTTCGCGCAACCCGGCGCGGCGGTGTGCGGCGACGAAGGAAACCGTGCCGCCTTGTCATGATGGTGTGAAGAAAGACCCGCCGCCGGTTCTTGTTCCTGTCCGGCGGAGGTCTTGTAAGAGTCTGACGGTTGTGCGGATATTGGCCCCCGAATTCTGGGAAGACTCCTGCATCGCACATGCTGACTCT
>CAIXUF010000286.1 GCA_903922535.1 Candidatus Hydrogenedentota bacterium | reverse complement strand
GGTCCAGATGGTGTGGCAGGGCAAGGATGCCGTGGCGCAGGTGCGCAAGATGAACGGCGCCACGAACTGCGCGAACGCGGACGTGGGCACCATTCGCGGTGATTTTGGCCTGAGCCAGCAGAAGAACTTGATTCATGCGTCGGACGCGCCGGAAACGGCCGTTCGCGAGATTGCATTGTATTTTCGGCCCGAGGAACTGCTTGACTACACGCTGCCCTTCGAGGAGTGGCGTCGCTAGCGCGCAGATCCCCGCGTGGGATGGACTGATGCAAGTTCCAGGACCGAAGAAACCAACTTGAGGAGACATTCGGTGGCAGGCGGAAGAAAAGTTCGCAAAGCGAAGATCAACAAGCACAAACGCAAAAAACGCGCACGCGCGAACCGGCACAAGAACAAGTAGTCGGATTTTCGGGCGACGTTTTCCCGCTGTGCCCCCGGCCCGTAGTGCCGCATCCGTGGTGATGCGGCGCGGGTGGGGGCGCGGCGGGGATATTTGCGTTGTACCCCCAAGGAGCAGCGGTCATGGCCGACGAACCCAAGATCTTCATTGACGAAGACTGGAAGGCCCGCGCCCAGCGGGAGAAGGAAGAGCTGCAGAAGCGCATTGAGGCGGAAGCCGCCGCCGCGCGCACTGCGGCGCCCGTCGTCCCGTCCGCCGCCGAATCGGCGGCCGATGCGACCGGCGGGGCGGCCCTGTCCGAACCGGGCATGGACGACACTGGCCTGACCGGCGAGGAGATGGAGGGCGAAGAGCCCTACGAGGCCAACTTCGACGCGCTGCTCAGCAGTCTGGCCACCCAGACCATGTTTGCCCTCGGGGTCATCCCGCAGCAGGACGGCGGCCAGGTGATGATTAACCTGGATCAGGCCAAGTTCACCATCGACATTCTTGCCATGCTGCACGGGAAGACCAAGGGCAATCTCACCGCCGAAGAGCAGGCCGCGCTGGACGGCACGCTCGCGGAACTGCAGCGGCTGTTTGTGGCGCGCGTGCGCCAGTTTGAAGAGCAGGCCATGCGCCAGTCGGGCATCGACCCCAACAACCTTCGCACCCAGTAACGCAGACACCGCCACCGGGTACATTGACTGGTTGCCGTCCGTTGGGTAGACTCATTCCGTCGTCATCCAACAAGGATGTTCCATGCTTTTCCGTGCCACCCGGTGGCGCCGGTTCACAGTCGATGGGAGAACTGACTGATGCGTTCGCTTAAGCTGTTTCGGAGCCTGGCTTCAGGCGCCGCGGTGTTGTGCATGGCCTGTCCCGCGTTCGGCGCGGAAGGGTCCGCCCCGCCGCCTGCCCCTCCCGCTGTGGAGGCCGCCCCCGCCGCCAATGACGCCGCGGCCGGTGATACAGCCAGTCTTAAGGAGCAAATCTCCGCCAGCCTGATCGATTTGAGCGCCCTGCAAAAGGCGGCCGACGACCGGTTGAACCGCACCCAGGCACGGATGAGCCTCGATGATGTCGTGCAACTGGCGCTCAAGCAGAACCCCGACATCATCATCGCCTCCATGGAGCCGGGCAAGTCCGACGCGGACATCTACACCGCCAACGGCATGTTTGATCCGATGGTGCAGCTCTCGCTGAAGCGCTCCCGCGCGCTGATGGGAACAAACGCCCAAATAAGGGCGCTCACAGGGGTGGACACGATCGGCTCCACAACGGATGAGCGCGCGGTGGGCGTCGGCGGCAAGCTGGTCTACGGCACGCAGTACGCCGTGCAGGGCACCTGGGGCGACGAGGAAAGCTCCTACGGAAACGTCGGCAGGCAATACACCTCCATGCTTGGCATGACGCTGACCCAGCCGATCCTGCGCGGATACGGAAAGAAGTACAACACGGTGCGCATACAGCAGGCCAGAAACATGCGCACCATGAGCGAGGCGCAGGCCAAGTTCACCATGCTTAAGACCGTGGGCGACATCATCAAGTCCTACTGGAATCTGGTGTACACGGTGGAGGGGGTCAAGGTCACACAGGAGTCGCTGCGCAACGCCGAGCGCCTCCTGCAAATCAACGAGACGCGCCGCAGGATCGGCACGGCGGCGGACATCGAAGTGCTCCAGGCCAAGGCCGGCGTGGCCGTGCGCCAGTCCGAATTGATTTCCGCCAGCACCCAGTCCGCCGACGCGGGCGACCTGCTCAAGCAGCAACTGCTCATGCGCGACGGCGATTCATTCTCAAAGGCGGTCATCGTTCCGACGGACCGGCCCAACCCCAGCAACGCGGGCCTGTTCGATTTCACCGATTTTGACGCGAGCCTGGACGCGAGCGTGAAGCGCGCGCTGGCAAACCGTCCCGAAATCACCATGTCGGACATGGAGCTTGCCAACGCCCAGCTTGAGGTCTACAAGTCCCGCAGCGAGATGATGCCGCAGCTTGACATCGTGGGCGCATACGGCCAGGGCGGGCGAGACAGCACGATGAGCCAGGCGCTGCAGGGCATCTGGGACAAGCAGAATTTCAACTACAGCCTCGGTGTGCAGGGCGCCGTGGCCATCAACAACCGCGCCGCACGCGGCGCCAACACGCGCGCGCGGATCACGGAGCGCCAGTCGGAGGAGCGCCGCAAGCAGACGGAAATCGCGCTGCAGACCGCGGTGCATGTCGCCGCACGCAACATCAAGGCCAACCAGATACTGGTCGAGAGCACCCGCCAGGCGGTGCGGCTCCAGGAGGCGAACGTGACCGCGGAGGAGAAGCGGCTGCGGCTCGGCGTGACCACCAGTTTCCAGGTGCTGCGGGTGCAGCAGGACCTGACCAGCGCGCAGTTGCAGGAACTGCAGTCGCTCATCTCCTACGAGAAGGCGCTGGTGGACCTCCAGATCGCCGAGGGCAGCCTGCTCGACAACCTCGGCATCAAGCTGGAGGTTACAGACACGGAAACGCCCGTCGGCTACTGGGAAAGCCTCCATCCCCGCTGGGAATGAGTCCGTTCTGAATCGCGGGCCAATTTGAGGCAGGCTGTTTCGCCCTCCCGGCCATGGACGAAATGGACACTATGGACGTCATGGACGAAATGGGCACGAGTTGATTCGCAAAATCCAGTCCATATCGTCCATAGTGTCCATTTCGTCCATAACCTGACGACAACGTAGCCTCCCCAATCGCCATGCTGCGTTCCAAACAACAATCCGGCCGCCGGAGTGTGCTCCGGCGGCCGGTCCGTGTCTTGGTTGACCCGAGTGCGTTCCGCCCTACTCTTCCGCGCCGTCCTCGTCTTCGATGTCCACGTCCGCCGGGGCCGCCACCGCTCCTCCGTTCGGCGGCACATCGGTCTTTGTCTCGGTTGGCGCGGCTTCGGTGACCTGTTCTTCCTTGCGGTCGGCCAGTGCCCGCGCGGCCGAGCTGACCGCCGCGCCTTCCTCCACGCGCATGATCCGTGATCCCTGCGTGTTGCGGCCGATGGTGCGGATCTCGCTCATCGGCACGCGCACCGTCTGCCCGTCGGTGGCGATCACGATGATGTCATCATCGTCGTCCACTGTGAGCATGGCCACCACCTTGCCGTTGCGGCTGGAGGTCTTGATGTTGATGATGCCCTGGCCGCCGCGGTGCTGCACGCGGTACTCATCAACCAGTGTCCGCTTGCCGAATCCGTTTTCGCAGACACTGAGCACGGTGCTTTCGCCCTCGGCGAGCGACACGCCGACGACCACGTCCTTCTTCTCCAGGCGGATGCCAATGACGCCGCGCGCGTTGCGTCCCATGGGCCGCACGTCCTTCTCGGGGAAGCGGATCGACATGCCGTCGCGCGTGGCGATCAGGATGTTGTCCATGCCGGACGTAAGCTGCGTGTCGAGCAGCTCATCGCCCTTGTCCAGGTCGATGGCGATGATGCCCGCGGTGCGGGGGTTGCTGAACGCCTTCAGCGCGGTCTTCTTCACCACGCCGCGCGACGTGACCATGAACACGAAGCGCCCCTCCTCGCCCAGATCGCGCACGGGCAGGCAGGTGGTGACCTTCTCGTTCTCGTCCAGGCTGAGGAACTGCACGATGGCTCGGCCCCGGGCGGCCCGGCCGGCCCGCGGCAGCTCGTGCACCTTGCGCCAGTAGACCCGGCCCTTGTTGGTGAAGAACATCATGTACTGGTGCGCCGACGCGATGAACAGGTCCTTGACGAAGTCCTCCTCCTTCGTTTCCATTCCTGTCACGCCCTTTCCGCCGCGGCGCTGCTGGCGGTAGGTGTTGACGGGCAGGCTCT
>CAIXUF010000285.1 GCA_903922535.1 Candidatus Hydrogenedentota bacterium | reverse complement strand
TACCTGGATCTGGGCAACGATCCCTGGGGTGGGTCATACAACATCTTCCCGGGACCGTGGAAGTTTGCCGTGAATCCCGCGTCCCCGAACGGCCAGCGCAGCCCGATCATCTTCCGCAAGTTCAGCATCGACACCAGCGGCAATTCCAAGCGTGTGCCGAAGGATGACGGATTCGCGCTCAAGGGCGGGGCGCTGGGGGATGTCATCAGCACCCAGTTTGGCACCATTGTCGGCGACGACGCGCAAACATGGCCCGACAAGGTTGGATACCCGGCCGATGCCGGCAAGTCCGTGTTCATCTGGTCGTTGGGCGAGAATACCCGCAGCGGGCAAATGATGTACATGGCCAAGTACGAACCGGCCGCGGCCAACGCCATGATCTGGTACACCGGTCTCGACGGGGTGCCGCAGGACGGCGCCGACCTTGGCGGCGGCGACGACATCAACAACTGGGACAAGGATTCCTCCTGGTCACGGTTCACGAACACGCACTAATTTGAATCCGTTCGCGGTTCGGGCGGGGTCTGTGCGGCCCCGCCCGGACGGTGCACGGCGCGCCCTTCCGCTTGGGGTGGGAGGGCAAAGCGCCTGGGTGAATCCATGATCATGCGAGGCAGACACAGATCGGGCGGGTTCAGCCTGGTGGAACTGCTGGTGGTGCTGGCGATTGTCGGCATCCTCATGGGCAGTTCCATACCGGTCCTGCGCATGTTCTCGCAGAACGACATGGACCGCGGCGCCCGCTCGCTCTACACCATGATCCGCGCCGCCCGCGTCTACGCCTCCACCTACAATGTCGAGACAGCCATCGCGTACCAACTGGACGGCGATCCTGCCGGATCCCCCGTGATGGACAGCCTGCGTCGGCAGTCCGTGCGCGACCTGCGCGGCGCCATGATCCTCTACAAGCTGCCCGCCAATCTGGGCGTCTACTCCAATCTTTACGTGCCCACCGTGGAGAACGGCGGCGAGTTCCAGCCTTTCCAGACCGGCTATTCCGTCCTGCTCGACGTGCCGCCGACGGACTTCCGGAAGCCGCCGCAGGGCATCGGCTATGTGTACGGTCTGAAGGACCCCCCGGCGGACAACTCGGTTTTCCAGGGTGACTTTGGCGGGAACATCAGCGCGCTCGGCATGATGTCCGTTCCAGCGTACCTGGGCACGATTGGCGGGCGTCCGCCACAACCCGCAGCCAACGCGTCCGACGTGGACAAGCAGATGTGGAAGGCATGGCAGGACGAATTTGACTCGTCCGCGGTGGTGGCGGTACTGGCGCACGTGTTCGACACGGGCGGCAAGCTGGACCTGGGCGGCAGCGGGTCCACCACGCAGCGTTTCAGCATCCTGTTTGCGCCTTCCCCCGACCGTCCCGTTGCCGAGCGCACCTGGTCCACCGGCGACCTGAATGACAACGCGCTTGACCAGTGGCTGGCCGGGGCACCCACGGCTCCCGAGATGGGGCTGGTGGGCATTCCGATAGAAATATACCGGTCCACGGGACGGGTAAGAATGGGGTCGTTGTGATATGAAGACGGCCAAAACGAAAACAGAAACGCCACTGGGAGCGCCCGTAACTCCGGTCCCCTCCGTCATTCCCGCGCAGGCGGGAATCCAGGGGTCTGCGCGCACCCCCTGGTCTTTGGCGAGTCTGGATTCCCGCCTTCGCGGGAATGACGGAAAGTTGCGCGGGAATGCCGGAAAGTTGCGGGGGAATGACGGAACGCGCTCCCAGTTTGGTTTCACCCTGCTTGAGGTGCTCATCGCGCTGACCATACTGGCCGTGGGCATACTGGCGGTGATGCGCCTCTTTCCCATGGCCCTGGTGCAGCAGCGCCGCGCGGCCGAGCGCACCGTCATCGCGTCACTGGCGCGCACCGAACTCAGCGAGGTGCGCACCGGCGGCATGGGAAGCGGCGGCGTTATCAACTGGCTTCAGAACAACGCCTACCACGCGGTGGCGCAGGCGGCCCAGGGCTACACGCTGTACGAGTCGTGGCGCAGCTCCGTGGCGCGCATGGGCCAGTCCGACGTGGACCTGTACCGCGTGGTTTTCACCGTGCGCATGAACGACGGGCGCGAAGAAGAGTTTGTCACCTATGTCACCGAGCGCTAACGTATCGCCGGCGTCCCGCCGGCCTTGTCGTGCGGGCAGGGATGAACTGGTGGTGGGACAGGGCCGGCGGGACGCCGGCGGTACGACTGCGCTTCGCGCGGGACAGGCTGGATAAAACCGGGAAACGACCGTTGACTTTGGCGGAGTTTTCCAAAAGCATGGACGGTATGGACTCTATGGACTGTATGGACGAAATGGACATGAGATCGAATCATCCGCCGGGTGAAGTCCATCTCGTCCATTTCGTCCATAAAGTCCATCCTGTCCATACAGTCGATGGGGTCCATGGAGTAAATGACTTGGCCGTCTTGGGACTGTCCAAGTGCCGGTTACAGGATAAAACCGCATGACGATGCGTAGCGCGCGACACAGCGCCGGCTTCACGCTGGTG
>CAIXUF010000284.1 GCA_903922535.1 Candidatus Hydrogenedentota bacterium | reverse complement strand
CTGAGGAAGCCGACCGGGATGCTCCCGCCTTCGCGGGAGTGACGGGTGTTCCCGTACCCGCAGAACCGGATGAAGAATGAAACCGATTTGACTGAGATCCAGTCCATAACTAAACTGTGCCTCTGGGTCCCGGTGGTCGGGGCCGGGCTCAAGGAACGCCGAACAGGAGAACGAAACGATGATGAAGAGGACTGCGTTGTATGTGACATTGGTGCTGGCGGTTGTGCTTATCGCCGGTTGCGCAACCTCGGGCAAGTCGGCAATGACCCCCGAACAGCAGATTAAGGCCAAGATTGACGCGTGGAAGACCGCGTTGATTGCCAAGGACATCAAGGCCGTCATGGTCAACTTCTCCGAGAAGTTCGCCAATGACCAGTGGGGCGACAAGGCCGGCGCCCAGCGCTTCATTGGCGACGCGATTGACGCGGGCTACCTTGACGGCGTCGAAATCGCCGACAAAGACATGAAGATCAAGGTTGACGGCGCGAAGGCCACCGTGTATCCGATCGACCTGTCCGGTTCGTTCGGCTCCATCACGCTTGAGCTTGCGCTGGCCAACGAAAAGACCGGCTGGATGGTCGTGGGCGTGGAAGCCTCCGGCCTCTAATCCCCAATCACCGACGTTTTTCCGGGACGGCTGGATGCAGATCCGGCCGTCCCGCGCTGTTTCAACCCAATGCGCCGGCCTGCAGGCAGGGAGTTCCCCAGTCATGACACATGCGGACAAAGCCGTGGAACTGGCGCGCGGCCGCCACGCGGCGTTTCTGGACCAGTACGCCGAAATACTCCACATCCCAAGCGTGTCCACCCTGCCCGAACACCGCGCGGATGTGCGGCGCATGGCCGAATGGTGGGCCGCGGAACTGCGCCGTCTCGGCATGACCCGTGTCGAGATCAACGAGACGCCCTGCCACCCGATCGTCTGTGCCGAATGGCTGAACGCCCCCGGCAAGCCCACCGTGCTCGTCTACGGCCACTACGATGTCCAGCCGGTGGACCCGGTCGACGAATGGGAGTCCGACCCCTTTGGCGCGGACGTGCGCGGCGAGTGGATCTTCGCGCGCGGCGCCTCGGACATGAAGGGCCAGATTTTCGCGCAAATGAAGGCCATGGAATGCCTGCGCGACGCCGACGGCGCGTACCCGGTCAACATCAAATACCTGTTGGAGGGCGAGGAGGAAATCGGCTCGGCCAATCTGCCCGACTTCATCGACACCCACTGCGAACAACTCGCCTGCGACGTGACGCTCAACTGCGACGCGGGCATGCACGCGCCCGACACGCCGTCCATCACCTATGCCCTGCGCGGCCTGGCTTATTTTGAGATCGAACTGCGCGCCCCCGGACACGACCTGCACAGCGGTCTCTTTGGCGGCTCCGTGCGCAACCCCATCCATGTGCTCGCCGATCTCATTGCCGGCATGCACAACGCCAGGGGCCGCGTCACGCTGCCCGGCTTCTACGACCGTGTGCGCGCGCTCGACGAGGAGGAACGCGCACTGCTCGCACGCGTGCCCTGGTCCGAAGAGGAATGGCTGGATATGACCGGTGCCGCCGCGCTCTACGGGGAAGAGGGCTACACCACGCACGAGCGCGTGGGCGCACGGCCCACGCTTGACGTGAACGGCATTTGGGGCGGATTCACCGGCGAGGGCGCCAAGACCGTGCTGCCCGCCCGGGCCTGGGCCAAACTGTCCACCCGCCTCGTACCCGACCAGCACCACGGCGAAATCGAGGGCATGCTCCGCGCCTATCTGGAGGCCAACGCGCCCAAGGACGTGGAATGGACACTGAAAGTCCACTCCCTGGGTCCCGGCGCGGTCATGGATCGCGAGTCAACCTACATGCAGTCCGCCGCCGCCGCGCTGGAGGAGGTGTTCGGCCGTCCGCCCCTGTTCAAGCGCGAAGGCGGCAGTGTGCCCGTCGTCGGACTGTTCCAGGAAAAGCTCGGCGTCGACTCCATCATGCTCGGCTTCGCCCTCCCCGGCGACGGCATCCATGGCCCCAACGAGCGCCAGCACCTGCCCACCCTTTTCAGGGGCGTGGAAACCTACATCCGCTTCCTCTGCCGATTGAGTGGATAGCAATTTGTAGGGTGCTGCGCAGCGAAGGGGAGCACACCCTGACCTGATGCCGGACTTTCACGCCGTGCCATTCGCCTTCTCTTTGAAGCCGCCGCCACCTTTGGCTAAAATCACCCGTGGAACAAAACGGAGATGCCTGCAATGTCCAGCCAAGAACTCTTTAGGATCCGCCAGGCCCTGCTGCAAACCTACCTGCGCGAGCGCGGTTATGACGGCATGCTGCTGTCGCGCGCGGACAATTTTGCCATGGCCACCGGCGGCCGGCGCAATTACCTCTGGACCTACGGCGACGTCGGGTCCAACGCGATATTTGTGCCTGCCGAAGGCCAGGCCTTGTATGTTGGCGACACCATCGAAAAACCCCGCAGCATGGACGAGGAACTGTTCGATTTGGATTGCGGCTCCGTCGATTATCTGTGGTTCACCGACAGCCCGGCGGGCGCGATAGCGAAACGGTTTCCAGGCAAGAATGTCGTCTCCGACGACGGTTCCATCGGCAGGAACGTCCACGGCGACCTCGCCGTGATTCGCGCGCTGCTGCACGAGGCGGAACTGGAAAAGTACCGCATCCTGGGCAGACTGGCCGGTGAGGCGATGACCGCCACGCTGGATGAAATCGAGGAGGGCGTGACCGAAAACGAAATCGCCGCCACGCTCGCCGCCGAGGGCATGATGCGCTCCTGCCAGGTGCCCGTGGCACTGGTCGCCGCCGACGAGCGCATCGCCAAGTACCGCCATCCGCTGCCCACGCAGGAACCGCTCATGGGCACAGGTCTGAAGGCGCGCGCCGTGCGCGGCTATGTAGAGGTCGTCGGCTGCTTTCTGCGCGAGGGACTCGTCGTGTCGCTGACCCGCTTCAAGCGCGTCGGCGATCTGCCCGCGGGCATTGAGGACGCCTATGAGCGCATCTGCGCCGTCGATGCGGCCATGCAGATTGCCACCGTCCCCGGCCTGACCCTGGGCAATGTTTTCGCCGAATGCCAGCAGGCCTATGCGGACTACGGGTTCCCGGCCGACGAATGGCATAACCATCACCAGGGCGGCTCGACCGGCTATGACGGCCGCACCTGCAAGGGTGTTCCCGGCGAGACCTTCCCGGTGCTCGACAGTTTCTGGCCCGCCAAGCTGCGCGAGCATTTTGGCATGGACATCCCCTTCGGCTCCGCCTTCGCGTGGAACCCCTCGGCCAGCGGCGTAAAGTCCGAGGACACCTTCCTGCTGCTGCCCAACGGCACAAAGGAACTCGTGTCGCTCACCCCGTCATTGCCCCTGGTGGACCTCGCGCCGATACTGGGCATGGACGCCGGTGTGACCAAGTACGGCATGGCCGAATAGGACCTGGAGCGCCCATCATTCCCGTGAAGGCGGAAGCATTCTTGCCTGCATTTTCAAAATGACAGATCCGATCATCACGCTAACCACCGACTTCGGCCTTCGCGATCCCTACGTCGCCGCGATGAAGGGCGTGCTGTTGCGGCGCTGCCCAACGGCGCGCATCATCGACCTCACCCACGACATCGCCCCGCAGGACCTCGTCGGCGCGGCCCTGTTCGCCGAGGCGTCAATACCCTGGTTTCCCGATAACACCGTGCACGTGCTCGTTGTTGATCCCGGCGTGGGCACGGCAAGGCGCGCCATTGCCGCCTGTGCGGGCGGCCACACCTTTGTCTTTCCCGACAATGGCCTCATGACACTCCTCTTCCGCCTGCTTGCGGTCGGCGAAGCGCGCGTGATCACGAAGTGCCCCTTCATGCCCGAAGAGCCAAGCCGCACCTTTCACGGACGCGACGTGTTTGCACCCGCGGCCGCATGGCTTGCCCTCGGCCATCCACTCGAAACGCTGGGACCTGCAGCAGAAAAACTCCTGGAACTGGATCTCCCCGGGCATGAGATCGACGCCGACGGCATCATCCGCGGCGAGATCATCCACATCGACCGCTTTGGCAACTGCATCACCAACATCCCCGCCTCCCTCTTCGG
>CAIXUF010000283.1 GCA_903922535.1 Candidatus Hydrogenedentota bacterium | reverse complement strand
CCAAGGTCGCGGCGCTGGGCGGTCGCGATGTATTCAGTCTCGTCCACGGTTTGCCAATAGCGTTCAAAATAGTCCGCCCGCAGTTTGTTCTTCTGGTAATTTGCCGCAATGTCGTAGGGATCAGGCGTGATCGCGTCAATGAAGGCAATGTCGGCGGCGATGGACGGCACACCGCCGGTGATGGGGTAGTTGACCGTGGAATTGGTGTACTTGACGGTGTATTGAAGCTGGTCCACATCGTCAACCGTCATCAACCCCGTCACCGGGTCCACCACATTGACCGTCAGATAATGCGCCCCGGGGGCAGTCCCTGGGGCTGACCATCGGTCGTGGTCTTTACGCGGAACTCGATGATGTCATCGTTTACGTTGTTCTGCAATTCCGTCGGGTCGCCCTCTGGAACCCATGGGGCCGTGATGGGCACGGTGTAAACCATCGCGGTTTCATCGCCCAGGACATAGGGATAGGTTGCCGCCGTTCCCCCCGTGGTCGGCGCCGTGTCATAGGGCGAGCGCATTCTCCATTGTGTCACTGCGGGGGAAAACTCCGTGATCGTGTCCAAATCGAACTCGGGCATGCCCGGATAGGGCGTGGGGTTGAGATTGTTCTCGTTGGTCGGAACGTTGGGGTACAACGACCACAGGGGAACGCGCAACCCCGACCCGGACGGATCCGGTATGTGGGTAACGGCCTCGGCCTCGACGCGGCGGACCGGGCGGACCATGAGTTCGTTGATCCGGATAGCGTCGACGCCGGCGGCGGCGTAGCTGATGGTGCGGTCCTCTCGCTGCCCGGCGGCGGCGGTCAGGACCTGCCACCAGTCATCGACGGAGACAACGCGCCTGTCGGCGGCGGAGCCGCCGATGGCGGTGATGAGATAGTCCTGCAAGTCGCCAACGGGGAAGGCGTCGCTCTGGGCGATGCGCTCGCGCTCGTTGAGCGGCTCGAGGGGCGCAAAGGGGGTGGCCCTGCCGTAATTGCGGTCGAACCAGGTTTGATAGGAGGAGGCGGTGACCTGCCTGTCCATGACGAGCAGGGATCGGGCGCAGTCGGCGTCGCGGCTGTCGGCGATGTTGACAGCGGCCTGCATGGCCTGCAGTTCGGGGTCGGCGGCGAACAGGCCGTTGAGTATGCCGCCCGAGCTCAACGTCGTGGGCTGACCAAAAATGTATCCGGTAAAGGTGGTGTCGGCCTGCCGCAGCCCTTCCGCGAAGGTAAGGGGATCATCCGCGGGGGGCGGCACGACCTTGGGCAGGGAAATCTTGGGGGTCTTGCCGCTGCCAATGTACTGGTCGGTGACGGGCGTGATGTCTTCGCCCTTGATGAGGAGTCCGGCGGCCAACTGTGCGGGCGGGGCGAGATTGGGGTCAATCTTGTTGACGGCCTTGTGGCCGGCCGCGGCCTCGACATAGTTGACGTTGCGCGAGTCGCTGTTGGCGGTGACCACGTTTTTGACCTTGGCCCAGGTCAAATCGCCGAAGATCTTGTTGCCGTTCTTCTCGACGGCCTTTTGCAGTTCGTAGTGGTTGGCGAGCAGCCGGTCGCCGGCCTCGCCGATTTCGTCGGTGACGCTGTCGTTGTTGTTGTCGAGCCTGTCGGCTTCGGCGATCAGGTTGCGCAGGGGGGCCGCCTGCCGGAGTTCGGAGGGGTCGTCGATGCCCTCCAGCATGCCGAGCAGGTTGTAGTAGTCATGGAACGAGGGCTTGCCGACGGTCTTGGCCACTTCCGCATAGGTCGCCTTGAGGGGCAGTGCGTCGGCAAAGGGGTAGGGGTATCCCTGCAACTCCGCGCGCGCAATGGCTTGTTGGGCCGTGTCACTGTGCCAACTTGTCGGGAGCGCCAGCGTGCCCGTAAGAACGTTCTGTGCCAGGGGGCCCAGCGGGGGCGCCCACAGGCCCTGGTCGGGGTGCTGGGTGCCCGCGTCGGCGCGGCCGTTGAAGGCCAGCAACAACGAGTTCATGTTGTCATCGACGCGGCCGTAGCCGGGCAGGCTGATGTCGTAGGCGTAGGGCTGCAGGGGCGCGTAGGGAATGTTAACCGCCGGGGCGACGAGGTGGTCGACTGCCAGTGTGCGGTAGTCCCACTTTGCGCCGGTGGGGGGGTCGAGCATCCAGCCGGCACCGGTGAGCATGCCCCACAAATCAGCGGCCCGGTCCACGCCCATGTCGGGCAGGGCGCGGGTCTCGTATTCGAAGGTGGAGGCGCCCTGGTTGAAGGCGCGCTGGATGTGCTCGCCGCGCTGGACGGGGGTCAGACCGGCGGTGGCGGTGGCGTCATAGTCCTGACGGTAGACGTGGCCGCCTGCGGCGTTCATGTTGACCTTGGACGACTCGTCGACCACCTGGATGGCGGCGCGTCCGACAATGTCGCAGACAGGCTCGCCGGTGATCGATATTACGACGGGCGGCACGCCGACCGCGGGGGCGGAAAGCCATGCAGGCGCGTTGTCGGAAAAGGTGATGTTGGGCATGATTCCCGGCACATTGGCAACAGTGTCGGCGGCCCAATGGATGATTTTGTTGGCAAACTTGGTGCGGGCGAGGGTCGAATCGTACTGCAGGGGGGCACCCGCAATCTTCTGGGCTGTGACGTCTGCCGTGGTTGCGGCTGCGGCGTGGCTGGTGTTCATGGGGTTGCCCAGGAACACATAGGCGTTGAACCCGTTCACGAACTGGTCATAGTCGTTGTCGATGGTGTCCACGGCGGTGATGTCGAGCGTCTGCATGACGACAGGCGCGTTGGGGGCCGTGCTGTTCTTCGTGGGCACATTCACCGTACCCGGCAGGTTCACGTAGACCGGGCTGCCGTTGACGGGATCGGCGATGCGACTCGCGTTGTAGAAATCTTTGCTGTCAATTCTGCCGTCGTTGTTCATGTCGATGGGCAGCCTGAGGCCGGGCAGGGGAATGGTCAGCAGGAGACGGGTGCCGTTCAGGGTGTCCAGATTGTTGAGCGAGCGCACGAGACGGCCCGTGCTGTCCACCCGGTAGACAAAGGCACCGATCTCGAAGTCGCGAACCGGGTTGCCCTCCTCATCGACGCTGCTTTGGCCAAGATCATCGGGCGGGCGGACGGGGTCGGGCCAGCCGTCGAGGTCGTTGTCCACGCCGTCCGCGGCCAGGTCCACATCCTTGGGCAGCGGAATCCAGATGCTGTCCCGGATGCCGTCGCCGTTGGCGTCGACATCGGCCCAGCGGTCCACCTGCTCGACGGGCCAGAGCCAATCCAGGCCCATGGTGGGCCAGGGGTAGTCAATGATGGCGTTGTTTTGATCGCGCCGGGCCACGGGCCCGAAGAAGCCGGAGGTGACAAAGGGAAAGAGGCCCGTGTTGTTGGTGTCGGTCGGCCTGCCCGCCGCGTCCACGGTGTTGTCAAAACGGACGACGGAGAAGGGAGTGATCGCCTTGTTCACGTCGGCGTCGGAAATCAGGACGACAGCGGGAGGGCTGACGGTATGGTCCACGAAACAGAGCGGCATGTCCTTCTCTGATTTATAAAGCAGGATGGTGTTACCCTGCCAGCGGGGGATGGCCAGCCAGGGCGCAGTGACGGAGCCGCGGAAGAGTGGTTCGATGGATTTGTCCGCCGCAAACTGCACGTAGAGCAGGCTCATCTTGTCAAAGTAACCGGAATTGTGCAGCGCCCGCTCGATGGGGTCCAGGTTGAAGGCGGGGTTGCCGGTGGAGTTGGCCCAGTTTTTTCCGGCGTAGGCGGCGCCGTTGAACAGGGTGCGCCAGGCGTGGTCAAGGCTGGTGGCCTGGGGATGGTCCTGGAGGTCGCGGTTGAGCCGGTATTCGGCCATGGCAAAGCCCGCATCGACCAGATGCTCGGCGCGGACCGTGTTGACGACGTTCATGGCCGTGGTGGACTCGACGCGGGCCACGGTGAAGAAGGTGAGGCCGATCGCCAGCATCACCGTCAGGATGGCGATGGCAATGATCAGCGCCGCGCCGCGCCGTGCCCTTCTGTCAGTCTTCCTCATCCAACCGCCTCGCATATGCTGGCCGCCCTGGGGCGGCCGCGTCTTCCGTCACGTCCCCGTGCTTTGCCGCAGGTACGCCGACGGGATGTCAACTTTCTGCTGGAACCACTGGTGGAACGGCGGCGCGCCGGAACGGGGCGGGTCGCCGAAAATCCAGAACCCGGGCGCCACCCACGCCGGCAGGCGGGGCTTGAGCGGATTGCCCGGCGCGTAGTCAATAACCTGCACACGCAGCGCGTCGTCAAAGACGCCCGCGACCACGCCGGGATCGCCCCCGTAGAATCCCTGAACGGGGCCGGCCGAGGGGCCGAACAGAAAGTAGTTGAACATGGGCTTGATCACCGTGCCGTTGACGTCCGACGGCAGGGTCACTTCGGGCAGGTTCCACAGCGTGTTGAACCATTTGCGGTCCGCCCCATCCTCCGTCCCATAGGAGAAGAACGAGGCCATGTCGAGCGCGCTGATCGCAACGGACTGCGGGAGGCCGTTGCTGCCCGGCCGCGCGCTGTCCAACCCGGCGATCACCTGGTCGGTGCCGGGAATGACGAGTTCGGCGGCGACGAGAATGCCCTCGGTGACAACAAAGTCGCGCCAGCGTTTCCCGCTGGTTCCGCCGTCCTCGGTCCAGAAGTTCGGCGCGGGCGTGAAGGGGTCCACGAGACTGTTCAGCGGCAGGTTGCCGGAAAGCATGCGCACCCAGTAGTGGGCCTGCTGGAGCTGGTTGAGCCTGTCGCGCGTGTCGTCGGAGAAATTGGCCAGCACGGAGGTGTCGTCCTTGATGCTGCCGAAGGGCGAAACGAGGGAGGTCTGGCCGTCCATGGAGGCGAAGAGGCCGGACATAATGGGGTCGGAGAACTCGGTCAGCGTGCCCTGGCCGCGCTCCTCATAGCGGAGCAGCACGCCGCGCCGGATGCGCAGGGTGAACTCCAGCGGATAGTTGAAATCCGTGCGCGCCCCGTCAGGCACGGGATAGATCTGGGGGAAGATCGTGGCGGCCCACTGGTCAAAACCGTTCTTGGGCAGGGGATCGTTCGGATTGTTGAGCACGTTCCAGGCGGCCAGTTGGTCGGCGGTAATGGTGCTGATCGACGTGTCCAGCCCGGTGAGGGTGATGTCCGGCACCCCGTCGTCGTTCTTGTCAATGTTGGGCTTGTCCAGATTCTTGGGGTTTATCGGGCAGAGCACACGGGCAAACTGCTCCGCCACGGAACCCCAGGGCAGGGTGAGGGTGACCATTTCGGTGCCGCCCGTGCCCTGCATGGGCGGGCTGCTGTTGTCGACGTGGACGGCGTAGGTCACGCGGCCAAAGCCGCCGCTGGTGAGCTGGCCCGAATACAGGAACCCGTCGGGCTCGCCGTAGAACTGGAAGGACTGGGGCTTTTCGGGGGAGGCGAAGGCGGTCTTGAGGTCCGCCTCCAGCACGGACATGGAGCCGCGGGCCCGCTCCATGGCGTTCATCATGGCGTAGCCCTGGTTGACCGTGCGGACCGAACCGGAAAGCAGCAGCGCAAGGCTGCCCATGATGACCATGAAAATGGCCAGGGCCACCAGCAGTTCCACCAGCGT
>CAIXUF010000282.1 GCA_903922535.1 Candidatus Hydrogenedentota bacterium | reverse complement strand
GCTTCCGGGACCGGAACCACTCGACACAAAGATCGTCGCCGAACCGGTTCAACTGGACACCACCAAGCCATGGACTATCAAGGTGCCTGCGCGTGGCGGCTTTGGCCTCATCCTGCGCAACAGCAATCTATCGGAACAAGGAAACTGATCATTCACACACCCATGAAACGATCCATCGCCTCCCTGTTGCTGCTTCCCGCCACGCTGGTCCTCGCTGGCCCGCCTTCGCCCGCCGTCGTGACCCCCCGGACCCTCGCGACCACGCCGGTCAGTGCTCTCCTTTACAGCCATTTCATCGAACTGGGCTACGGCATCCAGGTCGAGCCGATGTGGGGCGAGCTGTTATTCAACCGCAGCTTCGAACCGTTTGACCCATACCGCGACATCAACGTCTGCTGGTTTAACCTGTTCGTCAATTTCAGCAACCTCGCCAACACGCACTCGCAATGTGTCATCGACACGCCCAAGGAAGGCGCGTATCTCACGGCCGCTGGCAAGGCGTTTGAACTGCTGGCCCACTCGCCGGCGGCCTGGCCGCTGAAAATCAAGGATTACACGGCGAACCCGAAAGATCCAGCGACAATAATAAATCCATGAATCACGTTATACTTATCCCGCTGTGTCACATAAATACCAAGGTGGTGGTGGTCTCAGTGGCACTGGTTAACCTGCTGCTAGGGAGCACCTTGGTTCCCGCGCAAGAGACTTCCGCACAGCCAGTCACAAAACGTCTGCAGCTCAAGGTGGTGAAAACCCTCCCGCAGCCCGTGATTGGCCGCAACACGCCGGGTGCCGAGAAAATTCCCGGCGGGTTCGAGGGCGGCAGCTCAGTCAAGATTACAATCGACGGCAAACCAGAATACCATTTATTCGCCCACAGTTATCCGAAGCTTGACTGGAGCGAAAGCCAGTTGGACCATTGGGTGTCGGGCGACGCCGTGACCTTCCGCCATGCCGGCGTCTTGCTGAAGAATTATCGGGACGACAAAGCTGAAGTGAATCACATATTCACCGCGCCGATTCCTTTCTACGATAAGGCACAGGAGCGCTGGCATTTGTTCTACGGCGAATTTGTCCACAAGGCCACCTGGACGCCTGACTCCGGGATCATGTGGTGTGCGGCATCGAAAACACCGGGGGCGAAGGGTATCAATGGTCCGTACGATTTCCCCGGCCACATGACGTTTCTTCCGGGCCCGCATATTCCGAAAGAATTCAGGCCTGTCTCTAACAGCGCGCCGTTCCCGGTGAAGGACGGTCGTTGGGCGACACTGATTTGCCCTCATGTTCTGACAGATTCGGCCAGGAAGGAAATGCCCGGCCAATGGCCGATTGTGATTGGCTTTAGCACCTCGCCGCTAGGACCTTTCACGGTATCTGAAATCATTTCGCCACCGATGATCGATCCAGTTGGGTTCACGGAAAATCCCCTTGTGATCCAAGTGAAGGGTCCAAAGAGCGGTCGGGACTACTGGGTTGCTGTCTTCGATTTTCTCGCGCCCGAGGTCACCGCTTATACACCCAAGAACGTGTTCGGCTTCGCATGGTCCGAGGACGGCGTGCACTGGCCCAAAGAACAGGGTCAGGTGGTCAACATTGACGAAGGGCTCTCTACAGGGGAACGCGGTTGGTGGCGGGGGGCCATGGCGATTCGCACACCGCACCAGATGATTGATGAGGGCGACGGCACCTACACCGTTTTCTTCACCGGCGGCACCAACGAAAACCACTTCGCCGACTTTCGAGCCGTCGGGATGGTCAAGGTTAAATTGATAGAAGAATGAACCACGTCGCTACTCGGTGATCACATGCTTCATTAGAAACGCCTAACAGTGGGTGCTGGCCAACCGGCTATGGCATCCGATGGCAGCAGAACCTCCCACCTTTCACCTCGACATTCGGCCCTCGTCCGGGTATTCCTTGACACGCGATCTCCAAACCCATATCCCTTGCATTCTATCAAATTCCATCCCACACACATGCATCCCACACCATTTGCCATTTCGTCATCTCCACGCGGGTCTCGTCCCGTGCCGCCCCCTCCCCTGCTTCCAATCCCGGATCCGCGCATGAAGCAACCCGCCCTCACCGCAGCATTCATGCTCTGCCTCATCTTCGCGCCGGCTTGCGCCCGTGCCCAGGCCGCCCCGGATCCGCAACTCCGCCTGCCCCATGTCTTTGGCGACAACATGGTCCTCCAGGCCGGCACCACGACGCCTGTCTGGGGCTGGGCTCCGGTCGGCCAGGAAGTCACAGTAACCCTCGCGGACCAGAAGGTCTCCGCCAAGTCCGGCCCTGATGGCAAATGGAAGCTTGCCCTATCTAACATCTTTAACGAGTATGGCCAGAAGGACATCGTCCCCAGCGGCCCCTTGTTCAAGAGCATGAAAATCGACGGCTCATCCATCCGCATCGGCTTCGACTACGTCGGCGGCGGACTGATGGTCGGACAAAAGAAACCGCTAGAACCAGTGCGGGAGGTCAAGGACGGCTCCCTCCAGCGCTTCGCCCTGGCCGGTGAAGACCACCAATGGCATTGGGCCCAGGAGAAAATCGACGGCACCCAGGTGGTCGTCTCCTGCCCGCAGGTGCCAAAGCCCGT
>CAIXUF010000281.1 GCA_903922535.1 Candidatus Hydrogenedentota bacterium | reverse complement strand
TCTCGACCTTGACCTCCGGCGGCGACACCCGCCACGCCTCACCTGCGCGGCTGACGAGGATTGCCGGCTGCGGGCCGCGTGTGATCAACGCCCACGCCGCGCCGGCGGTGGTCAGACGCCGGGCCGTGGCCACAATCCGCGCCTCGGTGCGGCAGGTGCCGCCGAACGTCTTCTCCAGTTCCTGCACGTTCATCTTGGCCAGCAACGGTTGACTGCGCAACGCCCGTAACAGCGGCGCCGCATGCGAATCGATCACCAGCGGAATCTGCAGACGTCGCGCCTCGGCGGCAAACAGAGCCCATAGATCTTCCGGTACACCGAGCGGAAGCGTGCCGCACAACACGCCCGCCCCTGCCCGTCGCAGCAGGGAACATCCGCGCGCCGCGAAGCGCCGGAGCATGTCCGGCGTGGGTAGTCGCGTCTCCTCTACCAGTTCCGTCACATGTCCGCCGGCACAATCCAAAATGGTGGTGCAGGTGCGCGTCGGCCAGGGCGTGCGGGTGAAAGCACACGTCACGCCGCGCGCGGCCAGAACCGCGGCGATGAAACGTCCGGTGTCGCCGCCATTCAGACCGGCCACCACGCTGGCGCGCCGCAGCCGGGCGAGCGCCAGGGCGGTGTTCACCGCCTTGCCGCCGACAGACACCACAGTCTCGCGGGCGCGGTTTACCTCGCCCGTGCAGAAACGGTCGAAAACCATGGTGCGCTGGTACGCCGGGCTTAGCCCCAGGCAGACCACCGTGCCGGATTGGAGAATGATTGATTTCTTCATTGCGTACCCCAGACGGGCGAGAGCTCTCAACCCAGTCGAACCGCAGATTGCCGAATATCGATCTGCAAACGCGGTTTCTTGCCACTCTGCAGAAAACAGCCCTTTTCATTCAGGAAACACGATAAAATCAAAGAATTTTGGGGTTATCGAGCCCTGCCTTTTGCACTTGTGTCCGTTCCGGTCCCCTGCAAAAACATGCTGAAGTGGGGTCAGAACGTATACACAAAGTAAACAACCCCTTGGTGGTCTTTTGCTGCCCATCCCATACGGCCTCGTCTATCAAACCGGGATGCCGTCCGACACCCGATCTACTCCGACCCGACAGGTCTCAAAACAGCGGACAGTCTACTTCCCGAGCAGGTACTTGGCAACCTCGATGCTGGCGATCAGCAAAGAACCGACGATTCCGCCAGTCTTCGCCGCGGCGACCGTGCTGGCCGCCCGCTGGTTCAGTTGCGCGCGCTGGCAACGCAGCAAGGTGCCGAGCGCCCGCGCGAGGGCCGGATGACCGGAACACGTGCCGCGGGAGTGCACCACCTCAGCCAGGCGCGCGTCGATCTCGTCACGTAGGGCAATCAGGTCCGCGTCCATGTCACTTCCCCCCGGCCGCCGGCGCTTTGTCGCCCGTGTCCCAGATGTAGAACCCCTCCGGGATCGTCACGTGGTTCCCCGAGAGTTCCCACGCCGTCCCCGTCCACACGTAGACCCGCCCGCTCATGTCTGGACCCGCGCGCACGGGCGCGTCTGTCGTCGGCAGGAATACCACCCGCGGCCCCGCGCACCCGGCCGCCAGGATTACCAGGCACACCGCCACGACCGCCGGGCGCCGCCTCCCTGACCTCTGACCCCTGTTCTCTGACATCTGTCTCACGGCGCCCCCTTCCTGGCCTTCCAGTCGGCCAGCCGCTTGTTGAGGCTCTCCCGCAGCCCCGGCTTCGGGGAAACGTCCCCGCCGGCTGTCTGAGTCTGGCTTTTCACCAGCCCAGTCAGCCAGTCGAGGATCGC
>CAIXUF010000280.1 GCA_903922535.1 Candidatus Hydrogenedentota bacterium | reverse complement strand
TCAAGGCCGCCAAGGATGCGGCGGGACGAAAGAAGATTGTCGGCGCCTACTTCGGCTATCTGCTGGAGTACGCAAACATGGGTTGGTGCATGCAAATGGGCGGGCACAACGCCCTGCGCAAAGTGCTCGATTCGCCCGATATCGACTTTCTCTCCGCGCCTCCCAGCTACGGCATTCGACGCCTGGGAATGCCCATCGGCTGGATGTGGCCGTTCCGCTCGATTCAGACGGCCGGCAAGCTCGTCTGGGTTGACGACGACACCCGGACGTTCTTGTCGGGCGAGTGCGACTACACACCCGCCGTCAACCTTGAGCAAACGCAATCCATGCTGCGCCGCAACTTCGGCACGGCCCTGTGCCGCCTTTGTCCGGAGGGGTTTCTTCAGATCAATTCGGGACACGAATTGGATGACCCTGCCATTGCGGAGGACATGAAGGTTCTCCGGCGTTGCGGAGAATACGCCCTGGCGAACAACGTCGGGCGCAGGGCCGAAATCGCCGTCGTGGTCGACGCGGACAGCATGAAGTACCTCGCGTTCGACGGCGAGAACCTGCCCTCCGGCGAGGTTGATCGCAACATCGCGTGGAACGGCGACGTTACGCTCAGCCCACGCAAAGTCAACACGGTCATGGGAGACCTGGTCAGTTGCCAGCGGGATCGCATCGGGCGCATCGGCGCGCCCGCGGACTGGATTCTGTTCAGCGATCTTCCCAAGCGTGAAATGAACTACAAGCTCTACATCATGCTGGATTGCTTCCAGTACGGCGACGAGGAGTTGCAGGCCGTCCGCGACAAGCTCTATGCAAGTTCCGCAACGGTGCTCTGGTGTTATGCTCCGGGCTTTATTCATGATGGCACGGCCGATGTGAGGCACATGGAAGCGCTCACCGGGATCGCGCTGCAAATGGTTGACGGCCCCGCGCCGCCGCGCACAAACCTCGTTGATTTTACGACGCCTTTCTCCGACGGTTCCGGGGCGGGGTCCTCTTTCGGCGTCGATTACGCGATGGCGCCTTTGTTCCACGTCGTGGACGGTGACGCGAAGACCATTGGTCTTTATCGGGCAAACGGGCTCGTTTCGCTGGCCTCAAAACAGGTTGACCACGCTCAGGTCCTTTTCTGCGGGTCGAACAAGATCAATGCGGGCCTGTTCCGCAAGATGGCGGAGACGTCCGGCGTCCATCTCTACACCAATTCGCTGGATCCGTTTGAGGCGAATGACGGCTTCGTGATGATCCACGCCACGCACGCCGGTGACAAGACATTGACACTCGGACAACCCAAGGAATTCGTGGACCCGTTCACGGGAAAGACGTCCGTCAGCCGGGATGGAAGCGTCACAATCTCGATGCCCGAAAACGCCACACGCCTGTTCTTTACCGGTGACGCGGAAAAGTATCTGCGGTTCGCGCCATGACAACGGTGCGATGCCTGCGGCGTTTCCGCCACGTCTGCTGCCTTTTGTGACAGGGTCCATTGAAGGAATACCCGCCGAAGCCATCCGACCGAATGACCGGCGGAATGCATCGTGAGCCGTGCGGACTTTTCCCGTGTGGTACACTCACGGGACCCAACGGAGGTCAACCTTATGCGGCACTCAAAGAAACAAGAGCGATTCTTCACGGTGTCGTATTCCTTGAGAATCCCCCTGAGGTCAGCCTGTGGGCTGCTGGCATTGTTGCTGGTGTTGCTGGGCCGTCCCGTCCTGGCCGATGACACACCTTACTATGGCGGCTTTGGCGCGGGCTTTCTCCATATCAACGCGGACGGGACATATGGCAAGGGCGAGATTCGCTCCGGCGATTTGGGCCTGAAGTTCTACGGGCCAACCTTTGGCGGTCCCTACAACTTCAAGATGTACACACGTCAGGGCGCGCAGGAGTGGACGGGTGACCTGGTGGTCGGCAAAACCCCGGGCCTGCGCGTGGAGTATCTGCCGCTGTTCCCCAAATGCCAGTACAGGTTCCAGTATGACGCGCTGCCGCTGGACGTGAAAATGGAGGCCTTTGCGCCCTGGATTCCCGGTGACAGCAGGATGACCAGCCTTCCGGTGCTGTTCTTTGATTTCCAACTCACCAATACCGACCCGGTGGAGAAGACAGCCGCCCTGACCTTCATGATCCCCAATCCCGACTGCGGGGCCGGGACCCCCATCATGGACAATGAAGGCCGGCTCTCCGGCGTGCTGCTCCAGTCGGAGCGGGCCGGCGGCGGCACACTGTGCGGGATGGTCCGCAACGACGGTGACGCCCGGAACACTTGCGGCGGCGCTTTCGACAAGGGAACCCTCAGCGGCACCGTGGAGAACCTGCTGGCGTCATCCATCACCGTGCCCGCAAATGCGACACGGCACATCGTGTTCGTCCTCGCCTGGGATTTCCCGGTCTATGTCTCCGGCGACGGCCAGCAATGGCCGCGGAAAGAACTCGGCCACTATCACAACAACTTCTATCAGGGGGCCGATGCGATCGCGCGGGATTGCTGTGACAACTATCCCTCGATTCATGCCGGCGTTGACGCCTGGTTCCGTTCCATGTGGGAGGACAGCAGCCTGCCGCAGTGGATGCGGCAGCAGATCCTTATCAACACATCACACATGGCCTACAACGGGGTCTTCTTCAAGAACGGACACGCCGCGATGAAGGAGGGCGACGATTTTCAACTGGTGGCCACCTATGACGAACAGTTCTTCTCCTCCCTGCCCGAACTGATGTTCCTGCCCGAGGCCGAGTGGGGCAATTTGCAGATCTTCGCCGAAGCCACCACGCCCGAAGGGGCCATTCGCCACGATCTGGGCGACATGTGTGTGACCGCGACGGGTACCTCGCCCGACCACGCCGCCGCCTATCCGGGCGGGCGCAGCGGCTTCTGGAATGCCGGTGACAACACGCCCGAATGGATGCTCGATCTGTACCGCGATTATCTGTGGACCGGCGAAATCGCGCGCATGAAGGCCCTTTGGCCGACCGTTGAGAAGGGTTGCGCCTACATGCTGGCGGGCGACGCCGACAACAACGGGCTCTACGACGATGGCAAGACCTACGACTGTTTCATAAGCATGCCGGAAAACATGTATGTCAACGACCTCCAGCGGGCGGCGTTTCAGGCCGCGTCGAAAATGGCGGACCTCATGGGAGATGCGCAGGCACGCGACGCCTATGCGGCGCGTTCCGTGCTCATGGCAGGAAAACTGGAGGAACGGTGGAACCCGAAGGGGTTCTATGGCGCCGCGCCCTCGCAGCCGGACAACCCCATGTCCACCGCCCTGCTCGGCGAACACAGCGACGATTTGCTGAATCTGCCCCGGCAGCTTGACCCTGAACGCGTAAGGCGGCACCTGCAGTACCTGGGCACCTCCGGACACAACTTCACCGGCCAAACATTCCAGGTCATGGAACACGAAACGGTGCCCGCCGGTGCGGTTACGGCAACGATTATGTCCAATTCGGAAGGATTGCGGGATTACTGCTCGCTTGCCCTGTGGCGCGGCTGCACCCGGGAAGGAATGATGGTGGCCAAGTGCTTCCACGACGTTGTTTATGGGCACCTGAAGCGGGAGTGGAACCAGCCAATGCTGATCACCACCGACCGCAATCCCGTCTTCGGAAATCACTACCAGAGTGTCCCCGCCGCCTGGCATCTGCTGTTGGGGCTTGAGGGATTGAGTTGGGACGTGCCCAACAAGACCTTGCGTATCCGGCCCAATCTGCCGGAATCGTTCCAAGGGAGACTGCGCGCGTTTCTTCCGGGCGCCGTCACCTGGGGCCGTCTGGACTATTCCTGTGTCGAACCGGACTGTGACCAGAAGTTCATTCTGAACTTCGAACGACCGTTCACATTGGAATTCTTGGGCGTCCACAACTCCGGCAACCCTGCGGTTTCTTCCACCCAAGGCGGCGAAACGGTGCCGTGCTCGATCCAGACCGTGGATGCCAGCGAATACGAAGTTAAATTCACGCCGCCGCTGGTGCTGGACAAGATGCCTGTGGAAATCCGGATAGGAAAGAAGTAGTAAAGGGAAGAGGCTGCGAATCGTACTTGCCGCCCATGGAGGTGCTTTCCGGGGGGCCGCGCGTGCAAACCCAAGGTCAGCATGGGACAAATGCCATGGGGCGGCCGGATGCGCCGCCGGGGACATGCGCCGCCGGGGACAGACACCACGCGCAAGACGTCGGCCGCGTCGGTCATGGGTTTCGCGGGCGTTACCGCGATTCCGTTTGCTCTTCTTTCGTCCCGTCTTCCACAACCGGCCTGAACGCCGGGCGAAGGAGCATGTAGATGCCCAGGAACGACAGAGAGATCCAGACCACGAAATGGGGACCAATGACGTAGGAGTCTTTGTAGCCGGGAAGCGCAATGTGCGTCCAGGCGGTGTACCACCATTTCGGGAAGATGCTGAGTTTCGGGACCCAGGGCATCAGCCAGGGGAACCCGCCATGGGAGATAAGGTCGAAGCACAGGTGCGAGAACCCGCCAACGCCCAGGCTCCACAGGATGAACCGCCATCCACGGGGAAAGGCGGACGGTCTGATCCCTTTGTGAAAGGCCGCCAGTCCCCTGTTCCAGACCCTCGCCCAGAAGCCGGAAGCAGAAAGGAAACCCAGGCAGTGCGCTGCCGCATGCAGGAGGAACCACAGTGCCAATCCCGCCGGAATGCCAAAAAACACCAGTCCCACGAGGGAATGCCCAATGCCCTGCCCGAAATGCCCGTGCCCAATGGCCGCGAACCCATCCACGACGTCCGGCATGGCGGCGCCCACGCAGAGCGCCGGAACATCGAACGCGTCCGGCCAGCGCCGCCAGATAGGCGCAATCAGTCCCTGATGCGATGGAAAGGCGAAAGGCATGGCGTCCTGAAGGTTGAAGGTTGAAGGCTAAAGGGTGAAGACAAAACATATGCAACAGCACTGGGATTCTACGTTTGTTCTGCCCGCCAGTTCCACCAGTCGCGCAACGGGGAAGGAGGCGGGGGGCCAGGTCAAGAGCGTACGGAACGCGTGGGTGGGGAAAGAGGGAGAAAGAGATGGAGGCGGCACCCGGATTTGAACCGGGGTATAAAGGCTTTGCAGGCCTCTGCCTTACCACTTGGCTATGCCGCCGCCGTAATTGGAATTCTAGGCGATAAGCCGGGGATATGTCAAGCCCCCGGGAAGGGTGAAGTTTAAAGGGTGAAGGGAATGTCCCGTCCTGATATAGGTTTACACCCAGCCGGGAAAGGACAAGCTTATGGACGGGCGAAGTATCTTGTTGTACAGTGAGGCGTTCAAGCTTCAGGTAGTTTCGGAAATTGAGTCTGGCCAGCTATCGAGCATCGGGGAGGCGAACCGCCGTTACGGGATAACGGGGTCCACCACGGTGCGCTCGTGGCTGGAGAAATATGGCAGGACCCAGCATCTGCCAAGGGTGGTGCGCGTGGAAACGCCAGACGAGCGGGACCGTGTGAAAGAGCTTCAGAAAGAGAATGAGCGCCTCAAGAAAGCCTTGGCCGACGCGCACATGAAGGCGGTGCTGTACGAATCCTGGCTTGAGATCGCTTGCCGGGAGTTCGGCGTCAAGGATTTGGACGCGTTCAAAAAAAAACTCGACCGGAAGCAGTGAGCATGGGGCTGAAAAAGGG
>CAIXUF010000279.1 GCA_903922535.1 Candidatus Hydrogenedentota bacterium | reverse complement strand
CGGCACGCGTGCACAGTTCCCAGCCGCCACCGCGCCGCTGCGCGTCCAACGACACGACCATGCACTGGCTCCCAAAGCGGTCCGCGCCTTTGGCAATAAGGTCCGGATTCTCCACCGCGGCCGTGTTCAGCACCACGCGGTCCGCGCCCGCCTGCAAAAGCTCCCACATCATGTCCACCGAGCGGATGCCGCCGCCGACCGTGAAGGGCATGAAGGATTCGCGGGCAATCTCCCGGACGATGTCAATGACCGGCCCCCGGCCCTCGGCCGTGGCGCAGTTGTCAAGCAGCACCAGTTCGTCCACGTTGTGCCGGTTGAACACGCGGGCCGCGTTGACGGGGCAGCCGACGTACTTGAAATCGCGGAACTTCACCCCTTTTTCAAGGCCGCGCTGCCGCAGCAGCAGCACCGGCATGACGCGCACCTTATTCATGGGCCACCCTCCGGGCGAAGTTGGCCAGAATGCGGATGCCGTTCTCGTAGCTCTTTTCAGGATGGAACTGGGTGCCAAAGATGTGACCGTTCAGGCTGGCGCTGGATATGAACGGATCGCCGTAGACACTGGTGGTCAACTCCGCCCCGGGCACGAGGTCCGTGACATGGTAGGAATGGGCGAAGTAGAAACAGGCGCGCGGGTCGATCCCGTCGAAGATCGGGCTTTGGGCCTGCCGTTGCAGGTCGTTCCAGCCCATGTGGGGGATCTTGACGCCCGAATCGGGGGCAAACCGGAACCGGCGGGTCACGCCGCCCAGCCACCCCAAACCGTCGGCGTCGCCCTCCTCGCCGTGCGACGTCATCAACTGGAACCCCAGGCAAATGCCCAGCACGGGCACCTGTTCGGCCAGCACGCGGCGGTGGAGCAGCTCCACCAGGCCCCGCCCGCGCAGGTTACGCATGGCCTCGGCGTAGGCGCCCACGCCGGGCAGCACAATGCCCGACGCCGCCGCGGCATCCGCCGCGTCGGCGGAAACCTTCACGGCGGCCCCCGCCTTGTCAAAAGCGCGGACCACCGAATCCAGATTGCCCATGCCGTAATCCAGCACCACTATCATTGCCTGTGCCTCATGGCACCATTGTATCCGGTAAGAGGGCGGTGATGCCATGGCGGAACGCTATCAAAACGCGGGCATGATTCCCAAATGCCCGGCAGGGCGCTTTGCGGCGGAAAGCGGGAAATGATCGGGGCGCCTGCGGGTTGCGCAACCCGGCCGGAATAAATAATTTGCAGAATATGCAAAAATGTGTTATAGTACTCTAGTGTTCTGAGATGCGCCTGATGCGTTTCACAGTTCGCACGTCGCTCAGCTCCTCTGGTGTCCGAGTACCATGAAAATGCCCCTGACCCCTGTTTGTGCTGACCCGACCGAGTGATGACACTTGGGCGTGAAGCCCAAAACAACAGGAGTTAGTTGTATGAACATTTTCGTGGGCAATTTGTCCTTCACCACACAGGAAGAGTCCCTTCGTTCGGCGTTCGAGGGCTACGGACAGGTTTCGTCCGCCCGCGTCGTCACCGACCGTGAGACCGGCCGCTCGCGCGGTTTCGGCTTCATCGAGATGTCGAACGCAGCCGAAGGCCAGGCCGCCATCCAGGCGCTTGACGGCCGCGACATGGACGGTCGTGCATTGAAGGTCAACGAAGCCCGCCCGAAGGAAGAGGGCAGCCGCGGGCCGCGCAGTGATTCGCGCGGCGGCAGCGGCAGCGGCAGCGGCGGCAGCAGCAGCACCAGCAGCAGCAACAGCAGCAGCAGCAGCAGCAGCAGCAGCAGCAGCAGCAGCAGCAGGAGCAGCAGCAGCAACAGCAGCAGCAGCGGCGGCGGCGGCGGCAGCGGCAGCGGCGCTGGCGCCGCCGGCGCTG
>CAIXUF010000278.1 GCA_903922535.1 Candidatus Hydrogenedentota bacterium | reverse complement strand
TGTTCGGCCGCATCGCCTGCGAGGCCGTCGAGGCGGCCGGCGGCGTTCCCTTTGAGTTCAACACCATCGGCGTGTGCGACGGCGTCGCCATGGGCCACGGCGGCATGAAGTTCAGCCTGCCCTCGCGCGAACTCATCGCCGACTGCGTCGAGACAATGGTGCAGGCGCACCAGTTCGACGCGATGATCTGTATCCCCAACTGCGACAAGATTGTGCCGGGCATGCTCATGGGCGCCATGCGCTGCAACATCCCAACCATCTTCGTCTCCGGCGGGCCGATGGAGACGGGCAAGCCCGTCAACGGCAAGGACACGGACCTCATCACGGTGTTCGAGGCGGTGGGCGCGTACAAACAGGGCAAGATCAACGACGAGCAGCTTGAGGAGCTTGAATGCAAGGCGTGCCCGTCGGCCGGGTCCTGCTCGGGCATGTTCACCGCAAACTCCATGAACTGCCTGTGCGAGGCGCTCGGCATGGCGCTGCCGGGCAACGGCAGCATTGTTGCCACGGACCCGCGCCGGAAGGAACTGGTCCGCGAGGCCGCGCGCCAGTTGATTCGCATGCACAAGGCGGGTTTGCGCGCGCGCGACATCGTGACGCCTGAATCGATCGACAACGCCTTCGCGCTGGACATGGCCATGGGCGGCTCGACAAACACGGTGCTGCACACGCTGGCCATCGCGCAGGAGGCGGGTGTCGATTATCCGCTGGAGCGGCTGAACGAGGTAAGCGCGCGGGTCCCGAACATTTGCAAGGTGTCGCCGTCCTACCACTGGCACATGGCCGACGTGGACCGGGCCGGGGGCATCAGCGCAATCCTCGGCGAACTCGCGCAGTCCCCGGGCATTCTCCATTTGGACTGCCCGACGGTCACGCTCAAAACGCTCGGCGAGAACATCACCGGCAAGCGATCGCTGGACAGCGATGTCATCAAATCGGTGGACGCGCCCTACAGCCCGACCGGCGGCCTGGCGATCCTGTTTGGCAATCTCGCCCCGCTCGGCGCGGTGGTGAAGGAGGCAGGCGTGGACAAGGAGGTGCTGCGGCACACCGGCCCGGCCGTAGTCTATGAAAGCGAGGAGGACGCCATGAAGGGCATTCTCAACGGCGACGTGAAGGCGGGCGACATTGTGGTGCTGCGCTATGAGGGTCCGAAGGGCGGCCCGGGCATGCGCGAGATGCTGGCACCGACCTCCGCCGTCATGGGCGCCGGACTGGGCAAGAGCGTCAGCCTCATCACCGACGGCCGCTTCTCCGGCGGCACGCGCGGCGCCTGCATCGGCCATGTCAGCCCCGAGGCGGCCGAGGGCGGCCCCATTGCCGCGGTCCGCACGGGCGACATCATCGAGATCGACATTCCCGGCCGCAAGATCAACCTGAAGCTGGACAACCTGGAAATCGAGACCCGGCTCAAGGCGGTCGGCCCACCGCCCGATCGCGGGCTCACCGGCTGGCTCAAGCGCTACCAGCGCCTGGTCACCAGCGCCAACACCGGCGCGGTGCTCCAATAGTCCTTTGCTGAATCCGCGGCGGCGGGCGACCTTTCAAGGCCACCCGCCGTCGTGTCGTCTCCGCGGTTGTCGCCCCGGGGGGACTTGCAGTAAACCCAAGGGGCCCCGCAAGCCGGCACCTTCTACAGGCGCTTTGGGGGGCACGTCTTAAGTCCCCCTTCGAAGGGGGATTTAGGGGGATGTTGCTCCCATGTCGCCCGGAATCCTTGCATCCGGCGTTTTGCTTCTGGCAAGGTTAAACCGCAGCGGACAACTCCGGAAAGACACCCATGGACAAAAAGCGTATTTTCGTCTATCTGGCCTTCACCTTCGGCGTCGGCTATGCCGTCCAGTTTGGATTGCTGTTCAGCGGCCTGATTGCCTACCAGAACCCGACCGTGTTTCACACGCTGCTGCTGATCGCCGTCATGTGGATTCCCGCGATGGGCGCGCTGGCCGCGTCGCTTGTCTGTCCCGATCCCCGGCGTCCCATGCCGAGAGTATGGCCCTTGCCCGCCGTGTCCGCCCTGTGGCTGATCGCTGCCGTGCCCATGCTCTTCGCGGCAAACTACGCCCTGTCCTCGCTGTTCGGCTTTGTCGGTCCGCAATGGGGCCTGTCCACCCTGCTGGGCGAGCTCAGCCCCTCGGCACTCAAACAGATACCGCCCAACGTCATGCCCATACTTCCCCCCCTGCTGACGGTCTTTGGCATCGCCCTGAGCATCCTGCTCGGCGCGACCGTGGTGGCCGCGGCGGCGCTCGGCAGCGAACTTGGCTGGCGCGGCTACCTGTTGCCCCGGTTGGCGTGCAAGAACCGCATTGTCGTGCATGCCGTGACGGGCCTGCTGTGGGGGGCGTGGTTTGTGCCGCTGGTCCTGTGGTGGTTCCGGTTTAGCAATGACTATGAGGGAGCCGTGCCCACCGTGTTGTGCTGCCTGGGCATGGCCATGGCGCTGGGTGCGGCGCTCAACGAAATCGTGCTGCGCACGGGCCATGTCGGTCTCGCGGCACTGGCGCTGGGCCTCTTTGTCAGCCAGGCAAAGCCGGAACTGGCCTTCTGGTCGTACCTGTTCCCCTCGGCCGAACTGCCTTGGGCGGGGGCGTGCAGCGTGTTTGCCATCGTGCTGTGGCTTTTCGCGGCCGCCTTCCCCTTTGTGCTCATCGGCAGGGCCGCGTGGGGAAAGGCGGAAACCCGGGCCAAGGAAGAAGACTGATCAGGGGGCGGCCTTGGGCTCAGCCCGCCTGATGGACGATATGGACTGAATGGACGGTATGGACCGTATGGACAGGTAGAGCAAGAGCAAGAGTGAGTCTGGCCATCGATCTCCGCAAGGTCCATCCTGTCCATAGCGTCCATCTCGTCCATTCTGTCTACAACTCCCTTGACGCAAAGTGCACAGCCCCCCCGTTTTCGTTTAGAATCACGGCTTTGCGGCCCATTCCAACCGGAGAATATTCCATGTCCAGTCTGAATGCTCTTGAACAAATGATCATCGACGGCATGCTGGGACGCCGTCCCGACTTGGAGACCTGCTCGCAGGAACTCATACAGGTGCACGAGGCGCTGGTAAAGTGCTACGACGGCGGCGGCACACTGTTCACCTGCGGCAACGGCGGCTCCTACGCCGACGCGATGCATATTGTCGGCGAACTGGTCAAGAGCTTCGAACGGCGGCGTCCGTTGTCGAGCGCGTACATGGCTGCGCTGGAACCGCTGCCCTTTGGCGGGGACCTTGCGAAGCATTTGGAGGCGGGCCTGCCCGCGATCACGCTCGGCCTCAACCTCGCGCTAAAGACGGCCGTGGAGAATGACTCGCCGATGCGCGACATTGCCTTCGCCCAGGAACTCAACGTCATGATGCGGCCCGGTGACGTGCTGCTGGCCATTTCCACCAGCGGCAACGCGGCCAACTGCCGCATGGCGCTGTCCGTGGCCAAGGCCAAAGGGGGCACAAGCATCGCCTTCACCGGCCCCAAGGGCGGCGCCATGGCCGAGTTTGCCGACGTGGTGATCAAGACGCCGGGCGACTCGACCAAGGTCGTGCAGGAGGCCCACGCCGTGCTGTGGCACACGCTCTGCTGCCTCATCGAGGCGCACTATTTCCCCGAACCCCGCTAGGCGGCTGTCCCATATTATTGAGTGCGGCGGCCATGCCGCCGCTTTTCTTCGCCGGGGCCATGCCCCGGCGTTGTGGCACGGGCGTCCCGCCCGTGGGAACATCGTCAGGAGTACGGCATGACACGTTGCTTTGCGCGCCACACCGTGGCGCTTTCCGTCGCCCTGTTGGGCGCACTCACCGCCACGGCGCTCGATCCTGACAGCCTCACCCCGGTCTTTCGCGCCGGTGCAGGCGCCGAACAATCCGGTGCCACGCTGCTCAATCCGGGCGAATGCCCGGAGGCGGACCTGAACAAGACGCGCTGCCTCGAACTCGCGCCGGACACCGACCCCTACAAACTCAACACCTACCAGTTCCGCATCAGCGATCGCCGTTGGTTCAAGAAGGGGCCGCACACGCTGGTGGTGACCTTCGTTGATGAGGGCGCGGGCATGATCCAACCGCAGGCGCTCGCGGACGATGCCTTCAACGGCCAGTACGCCGGTCCGGCCCGCCTGCGGTCCTACACGCGCCTCAACACCGGCGGCCTGCGCCGCGCGGTGTTTGAGTTCAACTTCGCCGTCCCGCCCGCCCGCGACGCCAGGCACGCGCATTTGACTATCGGCGGCCTGCGCCATCTGGTTGACTTGCGCATCGGTCCGGCGCTATCCCCGGCGGACTGGGACAAGATCACCAAGACCATCCCGGCCAACGTGACGCCCATGGTCAGGCTCTCCCGTCCCATGGAACTGACCACCACGGCCGGAGTCAGCGTCTTTGAAAAAGACGACGATGACCTCGCCAAATCGCTGGAGGCGATGGACGACCTCGCGCCCCTGGCCCGCGTGCTGGGCTTCACCTCCATCGAGAGCTATGTGCTTTGGCGGCGCATCGAACCCAACGAAGAGGGCACATTCGACTTCAGCTTCTATGACGGCGTGATCGAAAAATTGAAGGCCTATGACCTGAAATGGTTCCCGCTGCTCATCGTCGGTTCGGCCTACGCGCTGCCGGACTGGTTCGCCGACAGCCCGGAAAACGTGGGCATGGTCTGCCTGGAACACGGCCAATCCAATGCGATACAGAGCATCTGGAGTCCTTGGCACCGGCGGCACGTGACCCGGGTGCTGCGCGCCTTCGGCGAGCACTACGACGGCAAGGGCATCCTGGAAGCCGTGCGTCTGGGGCCAAGCGGCAATTTCGGCGAGTCGCAGTATCCCGCCGGCGGCAACTGGGGGCTGCGCGGCCAGAAGATGCACATCCACATCGGCTGGTGGGCGGGCGACCCCTATGCCCGCGCCGATTTCCAGCAGTATCTCAAACAGAAATACCTCGCCGTCGCCGCGCTGAACATGGCCTGGAACGGAACAATCCTGCACTCTTTTGACGAAGTGCCCATGACGCTGCCGCAGGTCATCCAGAGCCGCCAGGAGCGGCTCGATTTGACCGGCTGGTACACCGATTCCATGTCGCACTGGTGCGACTGGTGGTCCCGCGAGGCGAAGGCCGCCATGCCCAACACGCTGCTCTATCAGTCGGCAGGCGGCTGGGGGTTTCGTGAGGGGGGCACCGATTATCCGGCCCAGACCAAGACCATGGCGGAACTCGGCGGCGGCATCCGTCTCACCAACGAGACCGACAGCTACGAGCAGAATTTCTACGCCACCCGCCTGGCCACCACGGCCGCGCGGCTCTACGGCGCGCGCATCGGCGCCGAGCCGGCCAGTTCACACACGGCCCGAGGCGTGACGGGGCGCCTCTTCAGTCTGCTCGCGTGCAACGGAGAGCATTTCTTCACCTACCACGGCAACCTTATGGCCCATCCCCTGGCCGTCGATTTGTGGCTGAACGGCCTGCCGCTGCTGGACACGCGCCAGCCGCCGCTGGTCGAGGTGGCCGTCTACTATCCCGAGACGATGAACCAGTTGGAGGACGCCGCGTTCCGCCAGTTGTACGCCTGGGGGCTTCAACCCCCGCGCCCGCGAAATCCGCCGCGCGGTCGATGTGGACTACCTCGACGAAACGCTCATCCGCGACGGGTTTCTTGACCGCTATAAGGCGCTCGTGTTCGCCTGGGGCAACATCATCGAGCCGGACGTGCTGGCGAAGATTGACGCATGGGTGCGCGCGGGTGGCACGCTCATCTACCCGCCCTTCCCCCGGACCGACCTGGAAACCGTGCAGGGTGACAAGGACGTCTTCGACCAATGGGTCGCGGGCGACACCGGCAGCGGCGTGTTCCGGCGCTTCGTCGGCGACATGGAACCGCCGAGCCTGTACGGGAATTTCGTGGCCGCTGTGCTGAAGAGCACCCCGTCGCTGCATCCCTGGACCCGGGCCATGCTGGAAACAGAACGCCCCGCCGATGTGTTCTTAAGTGTGCAGGCCGACGGACATCTAATTATGCTAAACTATGGCGATCGTGAGGCCGACCTGCGACTGCCCGGCGTGTTTGAAGAGAAGGTGCTTCCCTGGCACATGCAGCGAACCGCGCTGCCCCCGGCAAAGTAATCAACCAAGGAGATACAAGTCATGTCCGTTGGAAAACGTTTTAAGATCGCGTCCATTGGCGCGGGGAACGTGGGCGCGTCGGTCGCGCAATACTGCCTCGAAATGGAATTGGGTGACGTGGTCCTCACGGACATCGTCGACGGCCTGCCCCAGGGCAAGGCGCTTGACCTGACCGAGGCTGGCCCCATCCGCGGCTACAGCGGCATTTGCACCGGCACAAACGATTACGCCGACATCGCGGGCGCCGACGTGGTCGTGGTGACCGCGGGCCTGCCGCGCAAGCCCGGCATGACCCGGCTCGACCTGCTGGGGACGAACGGCCGCATCATCAGCGGCATCTGCGAGAACATCGCCAAGCACGCCCCCAATGCCGTCGTCATCATCGTGACCAACCCCCTCGATGTCATGGTCTATCTCGCCCACAAGAAACTCGGATTCCCCGCCAACCGCGTGATCGGCATGGCGGGCTGCCTCGACAGCGCGCGCATGCGCTCCTTTGTGGCCATGGAACTGGGCGTGAGCATGAAAAACGTCGACACCATGGTGCTCGGATCGCACGGCGACGACATGGTCCCGCTGCCCCACTATACGACCGTCTCCGGCATTCCCATCACCAAGCTGATTTCGCAGGAGCGCATCGACGCCATTGTCGAGCGCACCCGCAAGGGCGGCGGTGAAATTGTCGCCCTGCTCAAGACCGGCAGCGCCTACTATGCCCCCGCGGCCAGTGCCGTGCGCATGGTGCAGTCGGTGATCCGGGACGAGAAACAGTTGCTCCCCTGCGCGGCCCTACTTACCGGTCAGTATGGACTCAGTGACATCTTCATGGGCGTGCCCTGCATGCTTGGCGCAAACGGCGTTGAGCAGATTCTCGAACTGGAAATCTCCGACGCGGATCGCCAGTCGCTCCACCGTTCGGCGGCGGAAGTGCAGTCCGGCATTGATGGTCTCAAGGAGTTGGGGATACTGTAAAGCCCCGTGCTTATTGCGGATAAACGGCGGCGCATCCTCCGTACTTGTCACGGGATGCGCCGCTTCTGCATGTCGCCCGTGCCCGGCACATTGGGGGTGTGAATTCCCCATTTGCCCCGCAGATCCCGCATTTATAGGCACATTTTGGCGCCAAATAGCGCCCTTTCGGGGGCTTGGGCCGTCGTTTGCGAGTCAGATTTGACTTTCACCCCCCTTTTTCGCTACCTTCTTGGAGGATTCAACCAGCGAACTGCACGGGGAACGTGGGTCGGTCAAGAGGTGGGAAGGCTGTGCAGGTGCGCGGGGTGTGTTTCTTTCCGACGGTTTCCTGCCTTCCCAAGCTGCAATTCGCTTCCTGCGGAAGGCGGGTCCCGGGGGGGAGAATCCGGCGCAGCGTACTGAATTACGTGGAGTTCCGTGCGGGTCACGGCCCGTGGCGTTAGTGAAAACACCTTACAACAAGGGAGAATGGACTATGTCGGCAATTCTGTCAAAATCCTCAACGAGGCGGGTCCTGCTGGGCCTGCTCGCGCTCGCGGTTCTGTTGCCCGCGGGCTCGGCATTCGCCAGCGAGGCGGACCTCAAAATTCCTGATTTGACCAAGGTGGGGTTCATCTTCGGCCTCATCAGCGGCCACAGCCTGCTGTTCCTGGGCCTGCTCATCTGCCTCGGCGGCATGGGATTCGGCATGGTGCAGTTCACGCGCATCCGCAACCTGCCCGTGCACAAGTCGATGCTGGACATCTCGGAACTGATCTACGAAACCTGCAAGACCTACCTGATCACGCAGGGCAAGTTCATCGCCCTCTTGTGGGCCTTCATTGCCGTCATCATGGTCATCTACTTCTACTTCCTGTCCCACTACGCCCCGAACAAGGTGGCCACGATCCTCGCGTTCAGCATCGTGGGCATCATGGGCAGCTACGGCGTGGCGTGGTTCGGCATCCGCATCAACACCTTCGCCAATTCGCGCACGGCCTTCGCCAGCCTTGGCGGCAAACCCTTCCCGACGATGGCGATTCCGCTGCAGGCCGGCATGAGCATCGGCATGCTGCTCATCTCGGTTGAGCTGGTCATCATGCTCGGCATCCTGCTCTTCGTCCCCGGCGACTGGGCCGGCCCCTGCTTCATCGGCTTCGCCATCGGCGAGTCACTCGGCGCTGCCGCGCTGCGCATCGCGGGC
>CAIXUF010000277.1 GCA_903922535.1 Candidatus Hydrogenedentota bacterium | reverse complement strand
GGCACCGGCGCGGCCGGCGGCGCGGCCTCCGGCCCGGCAACGGCGATGCGCGCCGCAAGCAAAGAAACGATCACGGTTGTACCATAAAGGAACTGCTTCAACTGCATGACATCCTTCTTTCTCCAATCCTCTGTCCCGTACTGAATTGAACTTGACACGCGCAATGTGGGGCAGACATTCCTGTCTGCCGGCTTTGGTCAGGCAACCCGAAAGGCAGACAGGAATGTCTGCCCCACACTCATTGTCCATTATCAACTGTCGGCAAGCATGCCCATGGTGGAAAACCACTCAAAGGTGTCCCGCAGGGTTTCGCCGAAGGGACGGGGATTATACCCGAGCATGCGGGTGGCTTTCTCGTGGGACACCTCCTGGTGGTGGACCAGCGTGTGCAGCGTGAATTTGGAGAAGCGCGGCTCCCGGCCGCGCAGGCCCGCCCAGCCCTCCGCCAGGGGGGCCGCCGAATGCATCACCCATTGCGGCACGATGAAGCGCGGGGGGGTGCGGCCCGCAATCTTGGACACCGCGCGGCCCATTTCCATGACAGGAACATGGTGGCCGGAGAGGATGTAATTCTCGCCCGCCTGTCCCCGCTCCTCCGCGGCCATGGCGCCGGCGCAAACATCCCGCACATCCACCCAGTTGAATCCGCCCCTTACCAGGGCGCGGGTGCGCCCGTGGTAGATGTCCAGCAGCGCCCGTCCCGTATGGGAGGGCGCGTAGTCATGGGGGCCCAGGATTCCGGTGGGATGGATAATCACCGCGTCGAGCCCCCGCCGGACGGCGTCCAATACGGCGCGCTGCCCCCGCGACTTCGAACGGTCATAGGGGAACGGGTGGTCATCGCCGCACAGGCGGCGCGTCTCCACGACCGATTCGTGGACGGGGTGGGGGGAGAAGGCGTGAATGGAGCTGAAATGCACCATGCGGCGCACGCCATGCCGGAGGCACCCCTCCGCCACGGTGCGGGCGCCTTCGGTGTTTATCCGTTCGGCATGGGCGTTTTTGCGGCTCCGGAGGGTGATGACGGAGGCAAGGTGGTAAACCGTGTCCGCGCCGCGCAGCAAATTGCCCATGGCGGAATGGTCGAGAATGTTGCACTCGGTCTTCTCCACCTCCAAGCCGTCCAAGGAGCGCGTGTCCCCGAAGGTGATGGCTTTCACCCGATCGCCCCGCGCGAGCAGCATGCGTACCAGATTGGCGCCGACCATGCCGTTGGCGCCCGTCACAACCGTGTTCATGAGAGATGTCCCGGTTTGTTCCGGCACAACACAGGTGGCAGCGAGATCAGGATTTGGACAAGCTTCTCGCGCGGCATGCGGCCGGAATTGTCAAACAGGCATTATAGCAGGTGAGCGCAAATCTGGCGAGAGGAATTTGCGGCCGCGTGGCATCAGCGCCCGGCCTTTGCGGCCTCATGTCACAGCCTGATGTCACAACTTGTCGCAAGCCTGTCGTAGGTTCAGGTCATGGTTTTGACCGGCAACCGGGCAGTTGGTCAAGACCTCCGGGACATGCCATGCCATTTTGGCATCGTCCTGCAAGTCGCCTTGCGGAGACCGCGGGTCTGTTTCGGGGCAGATTCAAGAGAAATCCTGAATGGTCACCTTTGCGTGCGGTTGCGCCCGGAGGGGGTGTCTGCTTAGAATGGCCGTATAAGCGCCGGTTTCTTCTTCCGGCACAAAGACATTAAGGGCAGACCGTGGCATTCATATCGGAAAAGGTGCATGTGCCCCTGGGTGACCGGGCCTATGACATCCACATCGGCGTGGATGATCTATCGCCGCTGCGCGAAGTGCTGGGCCGGGTTGGCCGGGGCGCGGTGGGTTTGGTGACCGACAGCCATGTCGGTCCGCTCTATGCGGCGCGGGTGGAGGCGGAAATTGCGGCGGCGGGCCGCCGCTGCGTCACGCATGTAATGTCGGCGGGCGAGGCGGGCAAGCAACTGGAACGCATCGGCGAGATCTGCGGCACCTTTTTGTCCGGCGGCCTGGACCGGGCAAGCGTGGTGGCTTTGGGCGGTGGCGTGGTGGGCGACATGGCGGGCTTTGCCGCGGCGGTGTTCATGCGCGGCGTGCCGTTTATCCAGATTCCGACGACGATTGTGGCGCAGGTGGATTCGAGCGTGGGCGGCAAGACGGGGGTGAACCATCCGCTGGGCAAGAACACCCTGGGCGCGTTCCACCAGCCCGCGGCCGTGGTCATCGACATGGGCATGCTGCGCACACTGCCGCCGCGCGAACTGCGCGCGGGCATGGCGGAGGTGATCAAGCACGGCGTCATCGCCGATGCGGCGTTGTTTGAATACCTGGAGGGCGCGTCGGCGGGCGTGTTGCGCGGTGACCTGGATGCGCTGCGCACCCCCGTGGTGCGGTCTTGCGAGATCAAGGCTGCGGTGGTGGCCGAGGATGAGCACGAGCACGGACGCCGCGCCGATCTGAACTACGGCCACACCTTCGGCCATGCCATCGAGACGGCCAGCCATTATGACCGCTTCCTGCACGGGGAGGCGGTGGCGCTGGGCATGTGCGCGGCGGGCACGCTGGCCCGCGACCTTGGGCTGGTCGATGACGCGTTTGTCACCCGGCAGGAGGCGTGCATCGCGGCCTACGGGCTGCCCGTGCGCTGGCCCGAAATGCCGGTGGACGAAACGCTTTCGGCCATGAAGACGGACAAGAAGGCGCGCGCGGGCACGCTGAAGTTTGTGCTGGCAACGCGGATGGGTGCGGTGGTTCACCGCACGGACGTGACGCCGGACGCGGTGCGCGCGGCGCTGGAGACCCTGCGCTAAACTCAACGGGCGGCCGGGCCGCCGGGAAAGGATACGATCCATGCCTTTTGGGGGCGAAAACGCGGAAAGCTATTATGATGAAGGGCTGACGTCCGCCATGAAGGGTGAAACGGAGGCGGCGCTGGAGTATTTTGCCAAGGCGCTTCAACTGGACCCGTTGCTGAACGCCGCGGCGTACCAGATTGGCCGCTGCCAACTGCGCCTGGGCCAGGCGCAGAACGCGGTGCAGACGCTGGCGGGGGTGCTGACCAAAATGCCGCGCATGGCCACGGCGCGCACCGAACTGGCCTATGCGCACCTGCTGATGAGCCATATCGACAGCGCGCGCAAGCTGTTCGGCGAGGTGCTGGACGAGAAACCGGACCAGCCCGCGGCCATTCTCGGGCTCGGATACTGCGCTTTCCAGCAGTCGCAGTGGGATACGGCGATGGCGCTGGCCGACCGGGTGATGGGCGCGCCGGGCACGGAGCATTTTGAGGCGCTGTACCTGTCCGCCCGCGCGGCGCACATGATGAAACTGCGCGAGATGGCCATTACCCGGCTGCAGGCCGCCGACGAACTGCTGAACCAGATTATCGAGACCAGCCCCAACCAGCCCGAGGGGTTCTACCTGCGCGGCCAGATCCATTTCATGCTGACGGAATACGTGAAGTCGCTGGACAATTTCCGCTCTGCCGAAACCCGTGCCCTGCCGGACAAACACTACTGCGCCTACCACGAGCATTTCACCCTGCTGGACGTGCTCGCGGGGCAGGGGTGGTGCATG
>CAIXUF010000276.1 GCA_903922535.1 Candidatus Hydrogenedentota bacterium | reverse complement strand
GGACAACGGCAAGCACAATCCAACTGGCATTGGCCGGATTGCGGAGAAAGGAGGGGAGTGCGGGTGTGGCGTCTGTGCGGAGGAGTTCGGGGAGCGCTGCGGGGGTCTTGGCGGAGTCTTGGGCGGCGGTCAGGGGTGCGTCGAAGAAGTGTAGCTGCCGTTTGGCGCGGTCTGGATAGCCGGAAAGCTGCCATGCGAGGGTGGCCCATGCGGCGAGTTCGGGCCATGTTGCGGCGATGGGCGGTTGTTGGGCTGGGGCGGCGACGACGGCGCCGCTGTTGGTGTCGAGCGCGGCAAAGAGTACCTTCAAGTTTCGCAGCGTGCGTTCGCGCCCTTCGGGAGTGTCGCTGAGATGGGGCATTGCCGGGGACAGCAGGGCGTCATACTGGGTTTGCGTTTCGGATTGCAGGGCGTCGAATCCGAGTTGAAGGACGGTATCGAGGGCCCTGTCCGCCTCGGCGCGATTGCGTCCCAAGGCGATGAAGACTTCCGCGCGGTTGGGAGGCGTTCCGGATGCCGGGGTGATTGCCGCGATTGCGGCGGCCTGACCCACGGCGGAACTTCCGGCCCGGGCATGGTTTTCGCCGTTGCGGAATTTGCAGGTGATTTCCTGGGTGGAAAAGGCCGTGGCGCACCATGCGCCGTCCCTAAAGGATGACCATTCGGCGGGCGTTGCCCGATCTTTGCGGAGTTTTCGGGCACGGTCCCAGTCTTCACGGCCGGGTTGGGCGGGACGGAACTGGTAAATACGCGCGCGCTGCGGGTCGAAGAATGAGGCGAAGCCGCAACTGGCCTGCGGGAGGGCGACGGGCAATGCGAGCGGAAGGCGGGTGAAGGGAACGGGGGCAAACTGCTGAAACCAGGAGAGTTTTCGGGCAGGTTCGGACGGGTCCATCTGGATGCGCACGGCGATGACGCCGTTCTTGGGGGATGTGATGAAGGTCTGCGTTGCGGTTGTGTTCAGTGCGGCGGAGGTGGACAGGATTTCCAGTGCGGCGGATTCGGGAGAGGGCGGGCCTGCCTTTTCGGTTTTCCAGGACGGTTGTGAGAGCCACGCCGTGTTTTCGCCGTCGTCGATGCCCCATTGGCAACCGGAGGGCAGGGTGTGGTCGGCGGGGGGCGGGGCAAGTTGGTCGTATCCGCCGGCATGGGGCCACATGAGGGTGCCGATGCGGCCCGCAGAATCGACGCCGGCGACGATTCCATCAAAACCCAGGCTGTACAGGGGGCGGGACGGACCGTAGGCGTCCACCCAGGGGTTCGTGGAGGCGGGGGAGGTGAAGGGGAGAAGGAGAAGGAGAAGGAGGAAATTGGGAGTTAGGAATGAGGAATTAGGAATTATAGGCAAGGAACTAAGGGCGCTACTGGCCATAGGAATGGAGGCCCGTGTTCGTGAACTTGACGGTATCGAGGAACTGGCGGGGGTCATTGCGCGTGTTCCGGGCGGGGTAGGGCGGTGAGTTGGCCTTTGCAGAGAAAGCCTTCCGGGGTCCAGCGTCCCGTTAGCTGGAGGGTGCCGCATTTGGACAGGGCGTGCATGATGGGGATGAAGGTTGCGTCGAGATCCTTTTGATTGCGTTCGTGGAGGAGTTCGCGCGCCGCGGCCCAGCTTGCCGTTTCAATGATTGCTTCGGTGGCGCGTTTCCAGTTGAGGGTGATGACGGCGTCGTCTTCGCTGCCGGGTGGGGGTGTTTGCGGGGCGGAGGCGAGCATGGCGGCGAGGGGTTCGCGGGTGGCGAGATACTGGGTGTTGTCGCGCTGGAACCCATAGAGGGAGAACTGGTCTCCCAGGAGGGGGAACATCCAGCCAGGGCAACCGTTCCAGTCGTAGGGGAGCAGTCGGTTGGGGGACTGGGGCGTGGGGAACAGTGTGGCAAAGCCTTCCTTTGTGGAGGAGGCGAGGGCGAGCTGGGGCAGGGGCGCGCCTGAGGCGAGAGAAAGGCCGTAGAGGGCGAAGGACATGGGGGCATTGCTCGGTCCCGTGGGGGACAAGAAGGAACGGAGGTGACTGAGTCCCCATCGGCTGAGCAGTCCGCCCAGGAGGCCGCCGGAGAAATCGTGCGGATCAAAGGCTGCCAGGAGGGCGGCCAGTTGGGTGGCCGATGGTGCGTCGGGCAGGGAAAGGACGGCGATTGGGTTGCCGGGCAGCAGGGGGACAGACCAGACGGCGGGCGTCCTTGGTGGTGAGGTTGATGGCTGGAAAATGCGTGCCTCGATGGGCAGGTCGTCCGAGGGCGTGATGGTAAGGACGGTGCGCACGGGGGTGCGCAGTTCGACAACGAGTGTGTCGGAAGAGGCGGTTTCGGGAATGTCCATTGCAACGGGGGGGGCGGCGAGCGCTTTCTTGATGAGTTCGGGACTGGATGCGAGGAGGAGGCAGCCTTGGCGCCATGCCTGCCGGACTTGCCTTGTCGGAAGGGCTTTGCCCGGGAAGATCAAGGAAGCGGCGCGGGCGACGAGTCCGGGGTGCACGCAGAGGATCCAGTCGTGTGCGTCGGTGGCGGCGGTCATGGAGCCGCCAAGCCAGGTGCGCCAGCGCGCGGGTGTCGGACGAATGCCGGTCAACTGGCGAAGGTACAGCTCGATGTCGTGCAGCACGGGAGCCGCCTCTTCGGCAAGGTTGCCGGCGAGGGGCGTTTGGGCAAAATGCAGCCAGGTTTGGGGCAGGTCGGCGGTGCGGATGTAGAGGGGCATGTCTTCCGGAAGGAAAGCGGGGTGGGAGGCGGTCTTGAGCTGGCGATCGACATAACCCGCCGCGACCAGGATGGCCAGAAGCACACCCAGCCACGCAGCCCTGCGGGCGGTGATGCGCGTGGGTTTAGCGTCTGAACTCGTCATCGAGAATGGTCGCTATAAAGCGTTCGATGGACACGGGGAAGTAGCGGCTTTCGGGGGTGATGATGATGCCCGTGGTGATGTCTTCCCTGCGTTCCAGATCGTCCAGGTTCCGGCTCAGGAGTTGGTCGACGGTGTCGTCGCAGTGGCGGACCTCAATGTGCTCGGAGGTGCATTCGACAGGGTGCTCTTTGAATCCCAGGAAACCGAAGATTCGGCCTGAAATGGAGGTGTCCACGTTGTCCTCGCCGAATATTTCGCCGTAGCTGGGGGAATAGTGGGCCGGCCGAATGACAAAGCGGGGCGAGACTTGGACTTTGCCTTTGACTTCTGTCGACCCGCTGTTGCCTTGAAGGGCGTTTCCCAGGCAGACATAGGGCAGTTCGTGATAACCGCTCACGATTCCGTAGGTGGGGCGTCGGACTATTACGGTGCGCTCGAATATGTCGCGCATTTCGTCTGAATTGGCGGGCATTATCTGGTGTGGCTCCTTGTGGGGAAAGTGTACCGGGCTGCGTTGCGCGGGCGCAAGCGGGTTCAGTTGACAGTTGACAGTGAAGGCAAGAAGATGGAGGGGGAGGCAGGAATGCCTGGCTCACAGTGGGCGGGGCTTTTGTGGCGGTTTGGCGGGTATTTCTGGTATTCTGGCCTTGGGGACGGAAGACTACAAGGAATGTGACACCATGAGTCAATTAACCGGAGCGCAGCGGAAGTTTCTGCGCGGGATGGCGAACCGCCTTGAGGCGCTGATTATTGTTGGAAAGCAGGGTGCGAGTGACAGCCTGATTCGCGCCACAGACGCTGAGTTGGAGGCGCATGAGCTGATAAAGGTGCGGTTCAACGAGTTCAAGGACGAGAAAGACGCACTTTCGGAGAAAATCGCGGCGGCGACCAGCGCGGAGGTTGTTGGGCGGATCGGGCACGTGGTCATGCTTTATCGTCAGCATCCGGACGTGGAGAAACGATCCATCACGCTGCCGTGAACTGCGGGGGGGAATCAGGAATGTGGAATTGTGAATAGAAGAGCCTATGGGACAAGGCCTCGCGACAATTGGCAGGTGTTCCTGACAGGGGGAGTTTTTGCGTTCTCTTGGGGTGAATCTTTGAGAAGGTGGATGGGGCTGCTGGAAAGCATCACCGATTAGAAGCGTTTGACTTCCGAGGGTTTGCCTTTTTTGTCCATGGCGTAGATCTTGGAACCGGAGATGCGCAGTTCTATGGCATAGTCGTTGCCGCCAAGACTGGCATTGACGAACATTTTGTCATACTGCACGCGCCAGCGGCCTTCGGCGTAATCCATGCCCGTCAGGGCCTTTGCCATCGGATGGGTTGCCCAGGCGACGCCGCCTGCGGCAAGGGTTACCTTAATCTTGTACTGGTCAACTTGAACCTGCCAATTGGAACCGATGAGGTTTGCCTCGTTCAAGAGGGGGGGCTGGCCGAGTTCGGGAAATGCGGTCTTGGGATCGCCCGGCACGGGCTGGGCGGTGCCTGTGGCGGCCGCGGACGAGGCGGTGGCGGTCGCGTTTTGGGCCCTTACCTTGCCTGCCACAATCGGAAATGCCAGAAATGCCACCACCGACAGGACAGACATGACGAGTACTTTGTTGCTATCCATGTTGCTCAGCCTCCGTATTTGGAGGACAGAATTCATTACTGTCTTCTCGCCAAACCATTGCCACAGTCAGTATAACATGTGAATGGCGGGTTGCGTGGGAGAGTGCGGGGAAAAGGGAGAATAGGCCTACACACATGCTCACGCCCTGGGGGCCTTCGGAAAATGACGGTTACTCATGGGGCGGCCACCGAGTTGGGGATGCCTTTTCCTCTCCTTCTTTCCCGCGAAAGGGGGTGTCCGAAATCAAAGGGAGGTGGGTCAGGTGAAACTTTGACGCCGATTATGATATACAATGTGCTTTGGTACCCGAAGGAGGCGAAGGCAGTAAATGGCCGTGCGAGAGGGCGTGTTAGTGGCGAAAATAGTATATGTTGACTGGGATGAACGGCTTTCAGCGGTGATTCGGGACTTTCTCACTGCCTCCGGGCATGAGTGTGTCACAGTCGCGCAGGGGGCTTTGGCCTGTGACACGCTGCGGGACAGCGGTGCGGACCTCGCGATTGTGGAGGTCATGATGCCCGATGTCTGCGGGTTTGAGATTTGCCGCAGGGTTCGTGCCGACCTTGACCTGTACACGACACCGGTCATGCTTGTGTCGCACATGGCGGCGGACGAGGAGATTCAGCACGGGATTGCCCAGGGTGCCGATGACTACCTGGCGAAACCGTTTGATTCAAACCTGTTTCAGACGCGGGTCATGTCCTTGCTGGCGAACGCCGCGACCGTCGGGGAGGCGGACCCGCTCACCGGCCTTGTGAGCCACCGGCTTGAAAAGTATTCGGTGCAGCAGCGGATAAGCGCGCGCCAGCCTTTCGCGCTGGTGTGCCTGGAACTGGTGGATCTGGTGGAGTTTGGACGGAAGGCCGGCGTTGATGCCAGAAACAAAGCGCTGCGGCAGTGCGCGCGGCTCATGTCTGCCTGCGGAAAACGTCTCAACGACGACTCTTTCCGCCCCGCGCACATGGGGGCCGGACATTTCATGTGCCTTGTCGAGCCGGAAATGGCGGACAAGTATTGCGACTGGGTGCACAACGCCTGGAAGGAGCACATTCCGGCGCTTTACACGTCGCTGGGATTGCCGATTCCGGTGCCGGGGACCCGGAGTCTCACGGCTGCGCCCTGTGTCAACGCGCTGGTTTACTATACGGTTTGTTCCAGCCGCGCGGGTGGATCTGTGCATGAGTGCTTTGAAACGCTCGCGTCCATCCGGGATCATGCGCGCGCGACCGGCGACGGCATCTATGCGGACCGCCGGACCCGGTAGTTGGCGGGATCTGTCGCTTTGCGCCGGGGCAGCCGTCACCATTTCCGCAAACTTTGAGGAAAGGGCAGCGTCGTGGAAAGAGGAATTAGTGTCACCATTTGGAATGAGGGGATTCATGAAAAGGAACTGCCGAGGTGCAAGGCGATCTATCCAGAGGGGATGCACCGGGTAATCGGCGCGTATCTGGAGGGAAAG
>CAIXUF010000275.1 GCA_903922535.1 Candidatus Hydrogenedentota bacterium | reverse complement strand
GACCCTCATACTCTCCAGAAAGAACATGCACCGTGTCCGCTTCCCGGCGCTGCGTCACCACCTTGCTCTGCCCGGGCCTGCGCCGGTCCAGTTCGTGCTGAATGTCCTCCGCCGTAAACGCGATCCCGGGACGCACCCCGTCCATCACCACGCCGATGGCCTTGCCGTGGCTCTCCCCGAAAGTGGTGACGCGGATGATCTCGCCATAGCTGTTTGCCGCCGTCTGGCGCACCCCAATTTCTTCCCCTATCCGCTCCGCAAGCTCCCGGACAAGTTCATCCAGCGAGCCGCTTGTGGTGTCCAGAACAATGTCCGCGTAGGGTTGCAGCACATCCTCCCGGTGGGCCGTCTGCTCTGCGAACCTCCTCTCGCCATCCTCCCCCTGCAACCAGGGCGGCACCCCATGGCGGGTGGCCCGTTCCCAAAGCCCGTGCTGCTCCGCATGCAGCCACACCAGAATGTTGCCCGCCCGAAGCACGTTTCGGGAACCGGGGTCCATCATAAGTTCCCCGCCCGTGATGATGACCGTATAGTCGAATGCGGCGGCTTCATTCGAGGCGGCGCGCTCCAATGCCCGGAATTCCTCCACGCCCAGGGCCAGGAATATCTCACGGCACGACAGACACCTGCCCCCGCGCCGCACATGCAGGTCCTCCACCACCTTGTCCGTATCCACAAAAGGTATACCCAAGAACCCGGCAAGCCGAGTGCCCAGCGTACTTTTCCCAGCACCCTTCGGCCCCATAATCACAATGTTCATACTTCCCAACCTTCACATTTCACCCTTCAAACTTCACCCTTCACACTTCTCCCTTATGGTCTGATACCCATAGTGCGCCATCAGATAGTCCAGAAGGACCAACGCCGTGTAATTCTCCGCCACCGGCCACACGCGGCCCACAATGGTGGGGTCCCGCCTCGTAATGGCGGCCAACTTCGTGTTCTCCAGCGTGTACTTGTCAATCGTTTCCTGCGGCTTGTCGATGGTGGGCGTCGGCTTGACCGCAAGACGCACAACGATCGGCTGTCCCGTCGTCAGCCCGCCCGTAATGCCGCCCGCATTGTTCGACGCAAAGACGACCTTGCCGCCCTCGCTGTGCATCGCGTCGTTGGACTGAATGCCCGTCATGTCCTTGACGCCAAACCCCGCGCCAACCTCCACGCCCTTCACCGCGCCAATCCCGAGCATCCTGCCCAGTTCCGCGTCCAGCTTGTCGAACACCGGTTCTCCAACGCCCGTCGGCATGTTCAGCGCAACGACCTCGATGACGCCACCCGAAGAATCGCCGCTGATGGTGATGCGGTTGACCGCATCCAGCATCGCGTCGGCCGCGTCCCAGTCCGGACAGTTCACCACGTGGTGCACGCCGTACTTCTCCCGGATGGCAGAACTGTCCATGTGCGGCGCCTTGGCCCGGATGAGGTCGATCTCGTCCTCAATCTGTTTGAAAATCGCCGCCTTCTCCAGGAAGCGCATGTCCATCGTCACGCGCTTCTTCACGTACACTTCCTCATAAAACGGATCATAATCGCGCCGCATGCGCTTGTACGCCTCCGTGGAGGCCAGTGCCTGATCCTGCGACACCTCGGGGCACCGCACGCCCGCCATCTCCCGGATGAACGAGAAGACCTCGATGCCCATCGCCTTGAGAATCTTCTTGGCGACATAGCCCGCCGCGACCACCGTGCAGGTGTACCGTCCGCTGAAAATGCCCGCGCCGACGGCGTCATCCGACGGGCCGTATTTCACGAAAGAAGCATAAGAGGCGTGCCCGGGACGCGGCGTGCGGTTCGAGTCCTGGTACTGTTTAATATGGATGAAGTGCCGGTCAAGATTGGGTATCAGGATTGACAGCGGCGTCCCGTTCGTCTGGTTCTTGTTCCCCGCGCCCTCGATGGTGTCCGCAGGGTTTAGCCCCGTGTAAATGATCGGAAGGTCCGGCTCCTTGCGCGGCGAAGCCAACTCATCCGCCCCCGGCTTGCGCAAAAGCAGGTCGCCGTACACCTCCTGTTCGCTGAGCAGCATTCCCGGCGGTACGCCCTGAATCACGGACACAAGCCCCTCCTGATAGGACCCCCCCGCAACGCTAACCTGAAAGAGTCTTCCCAAATGACAACCTACCATGGCGATATTACTCCTCTAGTTTCAAGTAAAACTGCTCATTGTAATTCTGAATAAATCTACTGCTCGGTATCCAGTTCTACCACAAGACAATACCCCTAATGTGGGGTAGACATTCCTGTCTGCCTTCATTCTTCATTCTGTCTTCTTGTCTTCTGTCATTTTTCACCCTTCACCCTTTACCCTTCACCCTTCAGAGTCCAGCCTCCCGCCCAATTCCCGCAGCGAATCCCCGAAGCCGGGATAGGTCACATCCACCGCGTCCGCCCCATGGATCGTCGTCGTCCCATCCACCTGCGTCGCCGCGATGCTCAGCGCCATGATGACCCGGTGGTCCCCATGGCCTTCCACCTCCGCGCCGTGCAGCGTGCTCTGTTCGATGATCATTCCGTCCGCAAGCTCCGTAACACGCCCGCCCATCTTTTCCAGTTCCATCCGCATCACCCGGATGCGATCCGTCTCCTTCAACCGGGCCTGCGGCACATTCACCAGCCGCGTCGTCCCTTCCGCAAAGCACGCCAGCGCCGCCATCATTGGCAGCGCGTCCGGCGTCGCGTTCATGTCAATTTCACAACCGCGCAACGCCCCGCCGTCCACCCGCACCGCATCACCCTCAACCACCACCTTCGCATTCATGGCCCGCAGGTACTCCACCACCGCCTTGTCCCCCTGCGTGTCTGTCATGTCCAGCCCAAGACAGCTTACCCGGTTGCCCGGAAGCGCCCCCGCCGCCAGAAAAAACGTCGCCGAGCTGAAATCGGACGGAATGGGACGGTCCACCGGGGTGTACCGCTGTCCGCCCGGAATCCGAAACTCCGACAAGTCCTCTTCATACTCCACCAGAACCCCCTGCCGCGCCAGCCAGTCCAACGTCATCACCACGTAGGGTTTCTCATTGAGCAGCGGCACATGCAGCACTGTGTCATTTTCCGCAAGCGGCGCATTCACCAGCAGCGAACTGACATACTGGCTCGTCACCGCCTCTATGGTCGTCTCACCGCCACGCAAACGGCCCCGCACCACAAAAGGCGGGTTGCCGTTGCCCAAGGTCGATTCCACCCGCGCGCCCAGCGCGTTCAGCGCCTCCGCCAGCGGACCGCAGGGCCTGCGCCGCACCTGCTCGTCCCCCGTGAGCACCGCCAAGCCGGACCCCGCCATCAACGCCGCGCTCCCCAGCGCCATGCGCATCGTCGTGCCCGAGTTCCGCACGTCGATAATGTCTTCGGGGGTCGTGGGGTTGCCCCCAAGGCCCTGCACCCGCCATTCCCCGTCTAACTCATCAATGCACGCGCCAAACTGCCGATACACGCGCCGCGCCGCATGCGCATCCGCCGAATCCAGCGGCGACAAGATATGGCTTGTCCCCCCGGCCAACGCCGCAATCGCCACCGCCCGAATCGTGTGCGATTTCGATCCCGGAATCCGGACTTCACCGTTCAACGCCGATTTTTTCACCACAAAATCCATAGAACATCCTCTAAAACCGCCGTGTCAACCCATGGCCGTCAGTACCAGTGCACGCTTTTGCACACACGCTCTCGTCCCATGACGCTGTCTAAATGGTCTCCAACCACGCTCGAATCATCCGCCGGACCAAGTCCATCTCGTCCATGCCGTCCATCGCGTCCATAGGGGCCATGGCACGGCCGCCAAACCCCGGATGATACTTGCAGCAGCCCACAAATTGCCACTTTCAGCCGTTTCTTCGCCGAAACCCACCGCATCCGCCAGCTTGAGCCAACTGCGCAAAAACCGTAAAATAATCAAACGGCGACGAAGATCTTCTCGGGAGTTCAGGCAATAAGTTGTGATCCGGTCAAGCAGGGAGACACACATGCCTTTTCAAGGGGCCACAAGGGTCGGAACAAAACACTTCCGTTTCTCCGCACCGCTGCGCGACCCTTTCCGCGCCGCTCCTCTGCGCCCTCCTGTCAACTCCCGCCCCCGCTCCGTCAATGCATCCCGTCATCAACGACCCGCCGGTCTGGCCACCGGCACAACCGATAGCGCACAAGGAGACCGCACCATGAATCCCACTTCAAAGTTCCGAACCGGAATGCTCGTCCTGGTTGTGGCGGCGGTCGTTGCAGTCTCCGGCGTTCCCGCCGCGGCCGCGGTGGTTTACCGCGTGGACGCGGCCTCAGCGGCTGTCTCCCCGGACGGCGCCACCTGGGACACCGCCTATCCCACCCTTCAGGCGGCCATGGACGCCGCCTACACCGCGGGCGGCGGCGAACTGTGGGCAAAGAAGGGAACCTACACCGCTTCCGTCGACCCCGTGCTCCGCATGAGATCCGGCGTGGAGGTCTACGGGGGCTTCGCGGGCACCGAAACGACCCGCGACCAGCGCGACTGGAACCTCAACCCGACCACCGTCGACGGCGGGGATGCACGGCGGTGCGTGCTGGCGGAAGTCCCCTTTGTGCTGGGCGGCTTTGTGATCACAAGGGGCAGAGCGGACATTGGTGCCGGATTGTACACTGATGCTGTGTCCTCCACCGTCGCGAACTGTGTCTTCGATTCCAACACAGCCACCGAAGCCGGGGGGGGCGTGCAAAGCGGCGGCGCGAACGCAACCTATCTTTGCTGCTTTTTCAAGGGAAACAAGGCTCCACGGGGCGGTGGTATTCACAACACCAATGCGGCAACGCTGGTGAATTGCGTCTTGCAGGGGAATGAGGCTGATACCGGCGGCGGGCTCGCAGAAGACACTGCCGGCACAACTGCCATAACCAACTGCACTCTTGTCGGCAACAAGGCCACGGCGTTGGCAGGGGGGCTCAGCCTGACCACACCGGGCGCTGATCCGGTGGTGAACTCAATTGTCTACGCGAACGAGGCGCCCGACTCCGCCGGGATCTCTTTTCAAACGGGTTCTCCTGATGTCAGCTATTCGTGCATCCAGGGCGGCTGGACCGGAACAGGCAACATTGACGGAGATCCGCAGTTCGTTTCCGCACCGGACGACTTGCGGCTCCAGGCCGCCTCTCCGTGCATCGACACCGGCACGGATGCCGGCGCGCCGGCAACGGACATCCAGGGCATGACGCGTCCCCAGGGTCCAAAATATGACATGGGCGCCTACGAGTTTGGCGAAAGCGCCGTGCCCAACCTGGAAAACCTGACGCAGGCGGACGCGACCGCGGCGCTGGCGGCCGCCCACCTCACCGTCGGCACTGTCACCCTGCACTATAGCAGGACCGTGGCGGCGGGTTCCGTCATTTCCGCGACCCCTGCGGCCGGGTGCATCGCCCCCTATGGCACCGCCGTCGCGCTCATAATCTCCAACGGCCCGCCGCCCCCGCTCCGCGTGGATGCCGCCTCAACGGCACCCTCCCCGGACGGCGCCACCTGGGACACCGCTTATCCGACCCTTCAGGCGGCCATGGACGCCGCCGCCGCCAACGACGGCGGGGATCTGTGGGTCAAGATGGGAACCTACACCGCGTCGGTCGACCCTGTGCTCGCGGCCAATGTGCCCGGCGTGAACGTCTGCGGCGGCTTCGCCGGCACCGAGACGGACCGCAACCAGCGCGACTGGAACCTCAACCGCACCATCATCGACGGCGGGGATGCGCGGCGTTGCGTGCTGGCGACAGCCCAATTTGCGATGAGTGGCATGATGATTACGAGGGGCAGGGCGGACATTGGCGCGGGCTTGCGCAACAGCGCCGCGTCGTCCACTGTCGCCGACTGTGTCTTCGATTCCAACGCTGCTTCCGTTAACGGCGGGGGCGTGTTCAACGCATCCCCGGACGCAACCTACGCATGCTGCATTTTCAGGGGAAACAACGCACAATCTGGGGGCGGCCTGTGCAACGACCACACGGCAACGCTGGTAAACTGTGTCTTTCAGGGAAATGAGGCCAATCTCGGCGGCGGGGAAGCCATGCTCGGAACCCAACCCGCAGGTGCCATAACAAACTGCACTTTCTTTGGCAATAGTGCCGTGTCGCTGGGCGGGGGGATCTACGTGGCTCCGGCGGCAACCCTTCCGTTGGTGTTGGTAAACACCATAGTGTACGCAAACGAGGCGCCCGCCTCCGCCGGGATCTATTTGTCACTTTCCATTCCCGCCCAATTCAGTTATTCCTGCTTCCAGGACGGCCCGACCGGAACAGGAACAGGAAACATCAAGGCAGATCCGCAGTTTGTTTCCGCCCCGGATTCGTTGCTGCTCAAGGCAGCCTCGCCCTGCATCGACAGGGGCACCGATGCCGGCGCGCCGGCAACAGACATGCGGGGCGTCACGCGTCCCCAGGGCGCGGGCTATGACATGGGCGCCTACGAGTATGGCGAAACACCCGCACCCAGCCTGGCCAATGAGACGGAGGCCGACGCAACTGCCGCGCTCAGAGCCGCCCACCTCATCCTCGGCACGGTCACGCAGGAATGCAGCAACACTGTCGCGGCCGGGTCGGTCGTCAGCCAAACCCCCGCAGCGGGGGATAATATACCCTACGGCAGTGCTGTGGCGATCGTCGTTTCGGGCGGCGTGTGCAACGTCACCGTGCCCAATGTGGTCGGCGAGGAACAGGCCGAGGCCGGCGCCATGCTCACGGCCGCGGGTCTGGTCGCCGGCACCGTGACACAGCAATGCAGCAACACCGTCGCGGCCGGGGCGGTCATCAGCCAAACCCCCGCGGCCGGCGCTGACGCCCCGTTTGGCAGTGCCGTGGACCTGGCCGTGTCCTCGGGCATGTGCAATGTGTCCGTGCCCGACGTGGTCGGATTGGCAGACTCGGCGGCCTACGACGTGCTCACGGACGCGGGCTTTCTGGTGGGCACCATCACGCCACAGTGCAGCAACAGCGTCGCGGCCGGGTCGATCATCAGCCAGACACCGGCGGCCGGCGCTGACGCCCCCCCGGGCAGTGCCGTGAACCTGGCCGTGTCCTCGGGCGTGTGCAATGTGACCGTGCCCGACGTGGTCGGATTGACAGACGCGGCGGCCTACAGCGTGCTCACGGACGCGGGCTTTCTGGTGGGCACCGTCACGCCGCAGTGCAGCAACACCGTCGTGGCGGGATCGATCTCGGGCCAAAGCCCCGCTGCCGGTGTTGACGCCCCCTTTGGCAGTTTTGTGAACCTGCTGCGGTCCTATGGCGTGTGCAATGTGACCATGCCCGGCGTCGTCGGTCAGACGCAGGCCGCGGCGGGCACCGCTCTCACGAACGCGGGTCTTGTCATCGGCACCGTTACGCCGCAGTGCAGCAACACCGTCGCGGCGGGCGCGGTCATCGGGCAAACGCCTCCGGCCGGCAGTGAGGTCCCCTTTGGCAGCACCGTGGACCTGGTCGTGTCCACGGGCGTGTGCAACACGACCGTGCCCGATGTGGTCGGCCTGTCAGAGGCAGACGCAGGGCTTGTGCTTGCGGACGCGGGTCTTGTCAGCGGCACCGTCACGCGGCAGTACAGCGACACGGTCGCGGCGGGGCTCGTCATCAGCCAAACCCCGGCGGCCGACGGTGACGCCCCCTTTGGCAGCGCCGTGGCGCTCACGATCTCCGGCGGCCCGCCGCCGATCCTGCGCGTGGACGCAGCCTCAACGGCGGCCTCCCCGGACGGCGCAACGTGGGCCACCGCCTATCCGACCCTTCAGGAGGCGTTCGACGCCGCCGCCGCCGCCGGTAGCGGAGAACTCTGGGTAAAAACGGGAACGTACACCTCGTCGGTTGATCCCGTCCTGACGGCGAATTCGGCCGGCGTCAACGTGTACGGCGGCTTCGCCGGCACCGAGACGCTGCGCGAGCAGCGCGACTGGAACCTGAACCCCGCCACCATCGACGGCGAAGATGCACGGCGTTGCGTGCTGGTGTCAGGCCGGGTTGTGCTCAGCGGTTTGGTGATTGCGCGCGGAAATGCGGACCTTGGCGCGGGCCTGCACGCTTATGGCACGCCCTACACCGTCGCCGACTGTGTCTTCGATGCAAACAATGCTTCCCTGAATGGCGGGGGCGTGTTGAGCGAAGCCGGGAGTGGAACATTCACAGGCTGTTCTTTCAGGGGAAACAAGTCTCAGAATTATGGTGGTGGCATGCGCGCGCTGAGCGCAACAACGCTGGTTAATTGTGTCTTTCAGGGAAATGTGGCTGAATTTCGCGGCGGCGGCATCTCCGCGCAGAACGTAACAACGCTGGTGAATTGTGTCTTTCAGGGAAATGAGGCCGATCGCGGCGGGGGGCTGCACGCGGAATTGCAGGTGTCCTTCACCATAACCAACTGCACCTTCACTGGCAACAAGGGCGCGTCGGCGGGAGGGGGGCTGGACGTGGAAGGGCCCCCGGTGCCCGTGGTGGTGAACTCAATCGTCTACGCGAACGAGGGGGGCGGGATAGCAGTTGAAGGATCACTCCCCCCAAACATCAGCTATTCGTGCATCCAGGACGGCTGGCTTGTGGCAGGAGCGGGGACTATTGGTGTGGATCCGCAGTTCGTTTCCGCCCCGGACAACTTGCGGCTCAAGGCCACCTCGCCCTGCATCGACGCCGGCACCAGCGCCGGCGCGCCGGCGACAGACATCCAGGGTGTGGCGCGGCCGCTGGGCAAGGGTTATGACATGGGCGCCTACGAGTACAACGAAGTTGCCGTTCCCGACTTGGCCGACCTCACACAGGAGGACGCAGTCGCCGCCCTCGCAGCCAAAGATCTGAACCTTGGCACGGTCACTTCCCAATGCAGCAACACCGTCGCGGCCGGGTCGGTCATCAGCCAGACTCCGGCGGCCGGCGTCTATGTTTTCTTTGGCAGTGCCGTCGCTGTCGTGCTGTCCACGGGCGTGTGCAACGTGACCGTGCCCGACGTCGTCGCCCTGACACAGGCCGAGGCAGCCACCGCACTCACCGGCGCGAACCTCACCCTCGGCACCGTCACGCAGGCGTGCAGCAACACCATCGCGGCGGGGTCCGTCATCAGCCAGACACCGGCCGCCGGGCTTGACGCCCCCTTTGGCAGCGCCGTCGCTGTTGTGCTGTCCTCGGGCGTGTGCAATGTGACCGTGCCCAATGTGGTCGGCCTGACGCCGGCAGCGGCGGGCAGCGCTCTCACGGGCGCAGGGCTTGTTAACGGCACCGTCACACAAACGTGCAGCAACACCGTCGCGGCGGGGTCGGTCATCAGCCAGACACCGGCGGCCGGCATTGACAGCCCCTTTGGCAGTGCCGTCGCCATGGTCGTGTCCACGGGCGTGTGCAATGTGACCGTGCCCAGCGTGGTCGGCCTGACACAGGCCGCGGCGGGCGCCGCGCTCACCGACGCAGGTTTTCTCGGCGGCACGATCACGCAGCAGTGCAGCAACAGCATCGCGGCGGGATCGGTCATCAGCCAGACACCGGCGGCCGGCCTTGACGCGCCCTTTGGCAGTGCCGTGGCCCTGGTCGTGTCCGCAGGCGTATGCATGACCGTGCCCAACGTGGTCGGCCTGACACAGGCCGCAGCGGCCACCAGACTCACAGGCGCGGGGCTTGTCGGCGGCACCGTGACACCGCAGTGCAGTAACAGCGTCGCGGCCGGGTTGGTCATCAGCCAGACACCGGCGGCCGGGATAGGCGCCCCCTTTGGCAGTGCCGTCGCCCTGGTCGTGTCCACAGGCGTGTGCAACGTGACCGTGCCCAACGTCGTCGGCCAGACACAGGCCGCGGCGGGCACCGCACTCACGGGCGCAAACCTTCTCCTCGGCACCGTCACGCAACAGTGCAACAACACCGTCCCGGCAGGGCTGGTCATCAGCCAGACACCCGCCGCCGGAGAAGAGGCCCCCTCCAACTCCGCCGTCGCCGTCGTGCTCTCCACAGGCGCGTGCAACGTCACCGTGCCCAACGTCGTCAACCAGACGCAGGCAGTGGCAGGCACCACACTCACGGGCGCAGGTCTTGTCGGCGGCACCGTGACGCAAGCGTGCAGCAACACCGTCGCGGCGGGGTCTGTCATCAGCCAGACACCCGCGGCCGGCGTGGACGCCCCCTTTGGCAGCGCCGTGGCACTGGTCGTGTCCACGGGCCTGTGCAACGTGACCGTGCCCGACGTGGCCGGCCTGACACAGGCCGCGGCGGTCGCCGCACTCACGGGCGCAGGTCTTGTCGGCGGCACCGTGACGCAAATATGCAGCAACACCGTCGCGGCAGGGTCGGTCATCAGCCAGACACCGGCGGCCGGCGTGGACGCCACCCCGGGCAGCGCCGTGGCACTGGAAGTGTCCACGGGCCTGTGCAACGTGACCGTACCCGACGTGGTCGGCTTGACACAGGCTACGGCGGGCACCGCACTCACCGGCGCGGGACTTGTCGGCGGCACCGTCACACAACAGTGCAGCAACACCGTCGCGGCAGGGTCGGTCATCAGCCAGACACCCGCGGCCGGCGTGGACGCCACCCTGGGCAGCGCAGTGGCACTGGTCGTGTCCACGGGCCTGTGCAACGTCACCGTGCCGAACGTCATCGGCCTGACACAGG
>CAIXUF010000274.1 GCA_903922535.1 Candidatus Hydrogenedentota bacterium | reverse complement strand
TCTTTGAAGCGCTGGATGGATTTGCGCGACGGCGCCATGTTCAGGTACCGCCGGTCGCGGCCATGCAGGTCGCGATAGAACCGAAAGCTATAGCCCAGAAAATCCAGGCTCGCCTTGGGGTCGTTCAGATCCACGATGCGCGTTTTCTCCCGGTTGATGCGCAGTCCCAGTCGTTGTTCCAGCGTCGTCTCGATAAAGCCCGTCAATCGGTCGCTCTGGTGGCGGGCCATCACGACGAAGTCGTCGGCGTATCGCACCAGCTTGGCGTTGGCCCAATGGGCCGGGCCATCGCTGCGATGGAACACGTAGTCGAACCAGTGTAGATACAGGTTCGCCAAGAGCGGCGAAACGATGCCGCCTTGCGGTGTGCCCTGGTCGTTGCGATACACGCGCGGCTTGCCGGTTGCGCCCGTGGGCGGTTCCGCCACCGGCGCTTCCAGCCACATCCGAATCAGCTTCAGTACGTGGCAGTCGGCTATCCGATGGCTCAGGCAAGCCATGAGGTTGTCGTGAGGTATCGAGTCGAAGTATCCCTGCAGGTCGGCATCGTACACCGCGCGGTATCCGGCCTGAATATGGCCGCGGATTTCCGCCAAGGCGTCGTGCGCCGACCGGTTCGGACGGAATCCATAGGAGCAGTCCTTGAAATCCGCCTCGAATATCGGCTCCAGTATCAGCAGCGCCGCCGTCTGCACCACCCGGTCGCGCACCGTCGGGATGCCCAGCGGGCGCAGCTTCCCGTTGGCTTTCGGGATGTAGACCCGCCGCACCGCTTGAGGGCGGTAGGTCTTCAGGCGTAGCGATTCCCGAATTTCGTTCAGGAATCCCGCTACGCCCTCCGGGGATTGTTCGATGGAGGCGATACTCACGCCATCCACCCCCGGAGCCCCTTGGTTCGCGCGCACTTGTTTCCACGCCGTTTCCAATACGTCCTTTCGCCACACGTGGCCGTACAGCGAGTAAAACCGGAATCGCGGTTCCTGTTTGGCCTTGTGGCCCAGCTTCTGTCTCAAAAGAGAGCGTTTCTCGGGCAAGTCCGTTTCCAGCCACGCGATTTCATGCGGCTCGAAGAACTCGCCTTGTTCCGTAGTAGGGTTCTCCAATCGGCACTCCCTTTCTCTTACTCGGCGCATCTTCAGCAGGGTCCCTTCGCTCCACGGTCGTTACCCGCTTCTTCGCTACTATGGACCCCTCCGACTCCCAACAAAGCCACGAACAGGTTATGGATTTCCTGTCCCTGTTGGCGGAGACCGGCTCCACCACTCTGTTGGGTCTCCCAGGTTCCTCGGCTGACCTGTTCGCGCGCGCCGTCCCCTTACACCCCGGGAGGCCGGCAAGGTGCCTACGCTCGTTGTTTCCCTTGCCGTGGCAGGCTTCACCACTCTCTGGCGGGCTGGCCACCTCCATTGACATAACGAGGCCGATTCGGGTTCGCCTGAGCTACGGCTCGTGCGTTCGCCTTCCGAGGCTTCGACGCCTGACTCACGCCAGACGCCGCTCAGTCGGCTACTTGCTGAACGAGCAATTCGCAAGGTAACCTCCTTTCAGGTTACAAGGTCAGCCAGGCTTCTCCTGGCGCACCAAAGGTTGTGAAGAAATTGACGGAGGTCTGTCCCGTAGGTCCGGTTTGTAACCGGACCGGCTTTTTTGCACATACAATACGTTACGCAATGCACGGTCCGGTTACAAACCGGACCTACGGGATTC
>CAIXUF010000273.1 GCA_903922535.1 Candidatus Hydrogenedentota bacterium | reverse complement strand
TCTGCGAAGTGCACATGCCCCGTGCCACGGACCTGACCATCGGCTCCGTGCCGGAAGCGGCACCGGACAGCCAGAACCGTTACGCAGGCATCGAAGAATTCATGAAGAAGAGCCCCGAAGAACGGCTGGCCTTCTGGAAAAAGGAATTTGAACGCTGCGTCCGCTGCTATGCGTGCCGCGGCGTGTGCCCCCTGTGCTACTGCAACCAGTGCATCGCCGACAAGAACCGGCCGGTGGTCATCGACACATCGAGCAGCCTGAAGGGCAATTTCGCCTGGAACATCACCCGCGCCTTCCACTTGGCGGGTCGCTGCGTGGGCTGCGGCGAATGCACTCGCGTGTGCCCGGCGGGCATCGACCTGCGCCTGTTGAACGAGTCCCTGGCGCGTTCCGCCGAGAAAAACTTTGACTACCGGGCCGGCATGAACCCCGAAACCCCGCCCGTGATCGGCACCTACAACGCCGAGGACAAGGAGAATTTCATCCGGTGAGCGAAACAATCACCCAACAGGCCCTGCGCGTCCTGGTCGATGAATGGATCGGCCAAGGCACAAAGGTCGCGGGACCAACCTTTGTAAAGAAGGACTTCTGCCAGTACGCGCCCCTCGCGTCCTCTGCGGACCTTCTTCTGGACGGCTTTATCCATCCGCGAAACTCTATCAAGGAGTTCTTCTTCCCCCGGCATGAGAAGATTTACGAGTACACGCTGACGGGGCACGAGGTGGCGCTTCAGGACATGAAGCCCGCCTCCACGCCGCAGGTCATTCTGGCGGCGCGTCCCTGCGACACCGCCGCCGTGGCCATCTTGGACGCCGTGTTCAACTGGGGCGAGAAGGACGAGTTCTACACCCAGCGCCGCGACGCCTCCACCATTGTGACACTGGCCTGCGTGGAGCACGACAGCCAGTGCTTCTGCACCTCGGTCGGCCTTGGGCCGGACGCCGAGAAGGGCGCAGACGCGATGCTGCTGCCCATGGACGGCGGCTTTGAAGTCCGCTGCCTGACCGACAAGGGCAAGGCGCTCTTTGCGGGCCGCACGCAGTCTTCCGACAAGACGGCCGTCGTCCCTGAAGGCCCCAAGGTAAAGATGTCGCCCGAAAAGGTGCGCCAGGCGCTGGAGGACTACGAGAACCCGCTCTGGAAGGTCGCGACGCTGCGCTGCCTCAGTTGCGGCGCCTGCTCCTTCACCTGCCCGACCTGCCACTGCTTCGACATTGTGGACGAGGGCGCAGCCCACGGCGGATGCCGCGCCAAGAACTGGGACAGTTGCCAGCTCTGCATGTTCACCAAGCACGCCTCCGGACACAACCCCAGAAACGTGCAGGGCCAGCGCCAACGCCAGCGCACCCAGCACAAGTTCCGCATCTATCCCGACAAGTTCGGCGAGGTCCTCTGCACGGGCTGCGGCAACTGCGCCCGCAACTGTCCCGTAACGCTCGGCGTGCTGGGCACCCTCTTGGAACTGTGCGCCGAAGCGCCGGAAACAGTGGGGGAGAGCAAATGAGCAACATCTACATGCCCGACCTGATGAATGTGGTCGGAATAACCCAGCACACCGCCGACGTGAAGTCCGTGAAGATTCAGTTCAAGGACCCGGAGAAGCAAAAGAACTTTTCCTTCCGCGTGGGCCAGTTCGGCATGTTCTCGCTCTTCGGCGAGGGCGAGTCCACCTTCAACATCTGCTCCAGTTCCAACTGGAAGGATCACCTCGAGTTTTGTTTCCGCAAGACCGGCAAGGTGACCGACGCTCTCTGGCGCATTGACGAGGGCGACACCATCGGTTTCCGCGGCCCCTACGGCAACAGCTATCCGATGGAGGCCTGG
>CAIXUF010000272.1 GCA_903922535.1 Candidatus Hydrogenedentota bacterium | reverse complement strand
TTTTTCAAGACCTTCCAATAATTTCTGGCGGCCTGATAATCCGGTTGCTGAATCAGCGCCGCGACGACATCCACCACGGAGAAACACCAAGTTTCGGACGCTTCATCATAAATTCTGCGAATCTTGTACCCCTCAAAAACCGCCAGAGCCTGTTCTCTAGTCATGGTTCACCTCCGTTCAACTTGTCCATAATTCTATCCTACCACCCTGCAACTTCACGAGATTTTTTCGGCGGTTTTCCCTCGATCTCTGACTGCGTTCGGAAACGCTCTTGCCCACGAAGCTGTGCGTCCCTCTCCGCGCGTCGGCGTTCATTCTCCCCCTCCCATCCCTAAATCACATAATCCTCCACGTACACGCGCGAATCCTTCAGGCTCACAAATACCTGATCCCCTTTGGCAACGTTCATGGCGCGGAACCGGTCGTGGGGCATCTCCACGCGGATGGGCTGGCTGTTCTCGTCGAGCAGTTCAAACTTGGCCGTCGGCCCCGCCGCCTGGATGCGCGTCACCGTGGCCTTCATCGCGGGACGGCCATCGTCCGCGGTGTGAATGTCCAGGTCGTAGGGCCGCACAAACATGCGCGCCTCCTGCCCGTTCTGGGCGTCGTCGGCACTCTGAAGCGCCCATGGGCCGAACACGGCATGGTCCGATTCGATGCGGCCGCGGAACAGGTTTACGTGGCCCAGGAACTGCATCACGAACTCGGTCGCGGGATGGTGGAACACCTCCTCGGGCGTGCCGTTCTGCTCGATGCGGCCCTCGTTCATCACCACGACCCGGTCGGCCACCTCCAGCGCCTCCTCCTGGTCGTGGGTGACAAACACGCTGGTCACGTGGATCTCGTCGTGGAGCCGGCGCAGCCACTGGCGCAGGTCCTGGCGCACGCGCGCGTCGAGCGCGCCGAAGGGCTCGTCGAGCAGCAGCACGCGCGGTTCGATGGCCAGGGCGCGGGCCAGCGCCACGCGCTGGCGTTGCCCGCCCGACAACTGCGAGGGGAAGCGGTTGCCCACGTTGTCGAGCTGGATCAGCCGCAGCAGTTCATGCACCTTTGCGCTTATGGCCGCCTTCGACGGGCGGGTGCTCCTGGGCCGCACCCGCAGCCCGAACGCGATGTTCTCAAACACGGACATGTGGCGGAACAGCGCGTAATGCTGAAACACGAAGCCCACCTGGCGCTGCCCCACGCCGCGGCGCGCCACGTTCTCGCCGTTGAACAAAATGCCGCTTTCCTCACCGGGGTCCGGCTCCTCCAGCCCGGCGATGATCCGCAGCAGCGTGGTCTTGCCCGACCCCGAGGGGCCGAGCAGCGCAACCAGTTCCCCATCCGGCACCACAAGACTGACGTCTGTCAACGCCGCGAATTCGCCGAAGCTCTTGCTGATATGCCGCACTTCAATGCTCATTTGCGCACCCCTCATCGAGCATAGGGTCTAGGGTCTGGGGTCCAGGGTCCAGGAAGAAAGGACGCACGCCCGAAGCTGCCGTGGCGCACCGCCGCCGAGTGGTCTGGGGTCTCGGGTCTAGGAAGAAGGGACACACGGACATCGACGTGGGCAATGTTTTTTCAAGCCCCCATCCGAGGGGGGGGTGGGGGGATGTGGACCGCCGAACCGAACTGGAATAATCATCCTGAACTCTTGCAGCAAATGCAACAGCGGCCCTCGGCACAACCATGACCATGTGCCCACTGTTCTGCCCCCCCCTAGACCCTAGACCCCAGACCCCAGACCCTTGCTTCATTTCTCCTCCTCCGCCGTTTCGGCGGTGCCCATGTCCGCGCGCACGCGCCACTCGACCAGCGACTTCGCCGCGAGCGTCACCAGCGCCAGCAGGGCCAGCAGCGAGGCGACGGCAAAGGCGGCCTGAAAGTTGTATTCGTTGTACAGAATCTCGACATGCAGCGGCATCGTGTTGGTGCGTCCGCGGATGTGCCCCGACACAACCGAAACCGCGCCGAACTCGCCCATGGCGCGCGCGTTGCACAAGACCACGCCGTACAGCAGCGCCCACTTGATGTTGGGCAGCGTCACGCGCCAGAAGGTTTTCCAGCCGCCGGCGCCCAGCACCAGCGCGGCCTGCTCCTCCTCGCTGCCCTGCTCCTGCATGAGCGGGATCAACTCGCGCGCAACGAAGGGGAAGGTGACGAACATGGTGGCCAGCACAATGCCGGGCACGGCAAAGATGATGTGCAGATGGTGCGCGGTGAGCCACGGGCCGAGCCACCCGCCCGCGCCGAAGAGCAGCACGAACACCAGGCCCGACACCACGGGCGACACGGCGAAGGGCAGGTCGATCAGCGTGATCAGCGCGCTCTTGCCGCGAAACTCGAACTTGGCCAGTGCCCATGCGGCGGCCAGGCCGAAAACGACGTTGCACGGCACCGCAACCGCGGCGGTCAGCAGCGTCAACCGCACCGCGATCAGCGCGTCCGTATCAACGAGGCTGGCCAGATACACCCGCACGCCGCCGCGCAGCGCCTCGTAGAACACGGAGACCAGCGGCAACAGCAGGAACAGCCCCAGAAACACAAGGGTGATGGTGATGAGCAGCGCCCGCACCCAGAGCGGATCGCGCACAGCCTCCGGCGCGCGGGTGGAGGACGGATTCATGCGGGCGGCGCCGGACATGATCAGCCCCTCCCGTGGATGCGGCGCACATGACGCCACTGGACCATGTTGATCGCCAGCAGGATGGCGAAGGACGCGATCAGCATCACCACGGCGATCGCCGTGGCTCCGGCGTAGTCGTACTGTTCCAGCTTGGAGATGATCAGCAGCGGCGTGATCTCGGTGCGCATGGGCATGTTGCCCGAGATGAACACCACAGACCCGTATTCGCCCAGCGCCCGCGCAAAGGCCAGCGCGAAGCCGGTGAGCAGCGCGGGCAGCAGGCCGGGACAAATGACCCGCAAGAACACCTGCGCCCGTCCCGCGCCCAGGCTCGCCGCGGCCTCCTCGTACTCGGGATCAAGATCGGCGATGGCCGGTTGCAGTGTGCGCACCACGAAGGGGAGGCCGATGAAGGTCAGCGCAATGCCCACACCCAGCGGCGTGAACGCCGCGTGAATGCCGAGCGGCTCCAGCCAGCGGCCCACCCAGCCGTTGCGCGAATAGATGGTCGTGAGTGCGATGCCCGAGACTGCCGTGGGCAGGGCGAAGGGCAGATCGACCATCGCGTCGATCAGGCGCTTGCCGGGGAAGGAATAGCGCACCAGTATCCAGGCGACGATGAAGCCGAACACGGCGTTGATCAGCGCTCCCGCCAGGGACGCGCCGAAGGTCAGTTTATAGGAAGCGACCACGCGCGGGTCGGTCACGGTGGCCCAGAAGGAACCCCAGCCGAGCGTGGCCGTCTTGAGGAACAGGGCGGACAGGGGGATGAGCACCAGCAGGCTCAGGTAGAACACGGTGAAGCCCAGGGTCATGCCAAACCCCGGAATCACGCTGTGCTGCTTGAAGGGGTGCCGCATCGCCGTGTGGGTCACTTTCCCGGTTTATAGATTTGGTCGAAAATGCCGCCGTCCGCAAAATGGTCCTTCTGCGCGGCGGACCAGCCGCCGAAGGCCTCGTCGATGGTGAACAGGTTGAGCTTGGGGAAGCGGGCCGCATCCTGCGGGTCCGCCTTGTCCGGTTCCACCGGACGGTAATAATGCCGGGCGGCGATGCGCTGCCCCTCGGGCGCGTAGAGATACTCCAAATAGGCCTGGGCAATGGCGCGCGTGTAATGGCGGTCCACCGTCCCGTCCACCAGCGCCACCGGCGGCTCGGCCAGAATCGTGGCCGACGGCACCACCAGTTCAATCGTGTCACCGCCCGCCTCGTTGAGGCAGAGAAACGCCTCGTTCTCCCACGCCAGCAGCACATCGCCGATGCCCCGCTGGGTGAAGGTCGTGGTCGACGCCCGCGCGCCCGAATCGAGCACCGGCACATTGTGGTACAGCGTGGAAACGAATTCCCGTGCCTTGTCCTGCGCCTGCTTGACCGCGTCCGCCTGCGCCGGGTCTTTCAGCCTGGCGAAGTCACCCAGTTCTTTGCGGAGCTCCCATCCCCATGCGGCAAGGTAGTTCCACCGCGCGCCGCCCGAAGTCTTCGGGTTGGGCGTGATGACCTCAATGCCCGGCTGGACCAGGTCGGACCAGTCGTGGATCTTCTTGGGATTGCCCTTGCGCACCAGGAACACGATGGTCGAGGTGTACGGTGCGCTGTTGTGCGGTAGGCGGGTCCGCCAGTCCGGCGCGATGAGCTTGCTCTTTTCCGCAATGGCGTCAATGTCATAGGCCAGCGCCAGCGTCACCACGTCCGCCTCCAGCCCGTCGATAACCGCGCGCGCCTGTTTGCCCGACCCGCCGTGCGACTGCCGCACCGTAACCTCCTGCCCGGTCTTCTCCTTCCAATGCTTGGAAAAGGCGGCATTGAATTCCTGGTACAGTTCGCGGGTGGGATCGTAGGAGACGTTGAGCAGTTCCACCGGCGCAGCGCCGCCCTTCCCCCCGGAACCGCCGCATCCTGCCAGCAGGCCCCCCCCAAGAGACAGGGCAAAGATCACTGTCGCGCGTGAAAACGGTCTCATATTCCCGCACCTCCTGTGAATTCCTGGATGCATGCCGCTGCCGTGGACCGGGCCCGGCCCAGGGCCAGTTCGGCCAGGGTGGTCTGGTCCAGCAGTTGCGCCGTGTGGTTGCGCACCTCGAGCATCACCCGGCGAAAGGCGCACGCCGCCTCCTGGCTGCAGGGTTCACGGTTCGCAATGGACACACAGCCGACCGGGGCAAGCACCCCGTCGAAATGGCGCACCACCTCGCCCATGGTAAGTTCTTCCGGCGGCACGGCCAGTTGGTAACCACCATCCCGTCCGGCCGAACTGCTCACCCACCCCTGCGCCTTCAGGTCCATCATGATCTGCTGCATAAACCGCGGCGGCACATCGTTCAGCACGGCCAATGCCCGCATGGAGATGGGCTGGGACTGTGACCAGCGCGCCAGACCTATCAGTGCGCGCAGTGCATAATCGCATTTCTTGGAGAGTCGCATAAATTAATCCATACCTAGTGGGTATTATATTCTTGCGTCGGGTAATTGTCAACAGCCCGCCGTCCAGCGGGCACTTCTTGGTCAGCGACGGTTCCCGCAGGATGACTGGGAATTATGGGACGCATGGGAAGTATGGGAGTTATGGAAGGTGCGTGTTGATTGGTCGCAACGCCCGCAGATGCAACGGCCTCCGGCCCTGTGCTACGGTGTTGACCGCACTGCCTGTGGCATGGGCATCCTGCCCATGGTCCGGGAAGACCGGCGGGACGCCCGTGCCACGATTACCCATGGGAGCAGAAGATGCCGACTTGTGTGGTGGGCATATCGGGGGGCACTTGCTCGGGCAAGACCACCCTGGCGCAAATACTGGCTCGGCACTTTGGCCGGGACTGTGTCACGGTCTCGCAGGACTGGTATTACCGCGACTTGGCGGCGCTGCCGCCCGCGGAACGGGCGCAGGCCAATTTTGACGCGCCGGACGCCATTGAGGCGTCCCTGTTGGCGGCGCAGCTTGCCGCATTGGCGGCGGGGCGGGCCGTCGATGTCCCGCAGTATGACTTTGCGCTGCACACACGGCGGCCTGAAACGCTCCGTCTGGACCCTGCCCCCATCGTCATTGTGGAGGGGCTGCACGTCATCGGCATGCCCGAACTGGACGGTTTGCTGGCGCTGCGTGTCTTTGTGGACGCCTCTGATACGGTGCGGCTGTCGCGGCGTCTGGCGCGCGACACGCGCGAGCGCGGGCGCACCGCGGCACAGGTGACGGCCCAGTTTGAGGCGACGGTGCGCCCCATGCACGCGCGCCATATAGCGCCATTGGCCACGCGGGCGGATGTGGTGGTCGAAGAAGAAGAATCGTTGGAAACATCCGGAGCGGGCCTTGCGGCGCGGATCGCCGAACTCCGGCGCGGTGATGCCTGACGGCGTTCCGCGCTGCGGGCGACTACGGTGCCCGGTTGGTTATTGGCGGGCTTGATTGAGCTTTTCCTGGAGGCCGGGCAGGTCCGGTTGCTGTTTCTCCAGCGCCTCCAACACTTGAAGGGCGCGCTCTTTCTGGCCGTCCGCAAGCAGTATGGACGCCATGTTGAACTGGGCCGTGGCGTTTTTCGGGTCCATATGCAGCGCCTTTTCGTACCAGTCCACGGCCTCCTTGCCGTTGCCCATGGAGGCGGCCAGGTTTCCAATCTCGACGCGGGTGTCGGCGTTGCCCGGATTCTTGGCAGCGGCCGCCTCGAAATGGGGCGCAACTTCATCCAACCGTTTGAGCGCAATCAGGGCGCGGGCAATGTTCAGGTCGGCGAAGGGGTCAGCGTTGTGAATCTCGAGCGCCCTGTTGTAATGGACCAGCGCGGCCTCGTGGTCTCCGCGCGCAAAGAACACATTGCCCAGGTTGTTTTCTGCCAGGGGGAATTGGGGGATTGCGCGGAGGGCCGCCTCGAAATGTTGCTGCGCCTTGTCAAGATCGCCATGGCGGAACCAGTGCCAGCCGAGACTGTTGTGCACGTCGCCGTCGTCCGGCTTTGCCGCCAGGGCCTTGTCGTACCACGCCAACGCCTCGTCGGGTTTGCCGAGCGTCTCATAGGCGGCATCCAGGTTGTTCAGCGCCAGCAGCAGTGCGGGCTTGAGTTCCAGCGCCGCCTGGTAATGCTGCATGGCCTCTTCGAGTTGGCCCTTCTCCTGCATTTCGTGGCCCAGGTTGTTGTGGACCAGCGGATTCTTCGGGTCCACCTCCAGCGCCTTTTGGTACATGGCCACCGCGTCATCCTTGCGGCCCATTCTTGAGAGCAGCAGCGCGAGGTTGTTGGGGATGTTCGAGTTCTTGGGGCTGTTTTCCATGGCCTTCTTGTACAGGTCCACGGCGTCGTCATTCTTGCCCTGTCCCTCGGCCAGACGCGCCAGATTGTAGTAGGCATACTCGTCGGCGGGACGGACGCGCAACGCCTCGCGGTATTTCGCCTCCGCCTCTTCGGTGCGGTTCTGCCGGACCAGGAGGTTCCCCCAGTTGTTCAGGGCCAGTGCGAAATTGGGCGCTATCTCGACGGCCTTGCGGTAGTGCTCTTCGGCGGCCTTGGCGTCCTCGTTGGCAAGAAGCAGCCCGAGATCGTTGTGCGCGCGGGCGTCCTTGGGATTCATGGTCAGTGCCTGCTCGAAGTAGGTGCGCGCCTCGGCGTCCCTGCCCTGGGCGACCAGTTCACGGCCCATGAGGTAGTGCAGGTCCTGGTTGTCGGGGTCGATCTTAATCGCCTCCTGGAAGCGCGCCTCGGCCTCGGCCTGCTTTCCTTCGGCGGCAAGCAGCTTGCCCATTTTGTAGAGCACGTAGCCGAACTTGGGCGCGGCGCGCAGCGCGGCCTCGTAGTGGCCCATGGCGCCCGCGCTGTCGCCCTCTTCCGCAAGCAGTTCGCCCAGTTCGTTGTGTGCGCGCGCGTCGGCCGGATTCAGTTCGAGCGCCTTTTCAAAACGCTTCTTCGCCTCGTCCTTGCGGTCCGCGGCGGCCAGTTCGCGGCCGAGCAGGTAGTGGACGTCCTGGTTGGCGGGGTCGGCGGCGATGGCCTCCTCGTAGCGGTGGATGGCCTCGTCGCGGCGGCCCATGACGGCGAGCAGGCGCCCGAGCCGATCCAGCGCGTAGGCAAAGCCGGGCTTGAGCCGCAGCGCCTCCTCGTAATGCTTCATGGCCTCCTCATTGTTGCCCTGCTCCGCGTAAAAAGCGCCCATTTCGTTGTGCGCGCGCGCGTCGCCGGGGTTCAGTTGGAGGGCCTCTTCAAAGCGCGTTTTCGCCTCGTCCTTGCGGCCCGCGGCGGCCAGTTCGCGGCCGAGCAGATAGTAAACGTCCTGGTTGTTGGGGTCGGCGGCGATGGCCTCCTCGTAGCGGCGGATGGCCTCGTCGCGGCGGCCCATGGCGGCAAGCAGGCGGCCGAGACGGTCCAGCGCGTAGGCAAAGCCGGGCTTTACCCGCAATGCCTCCTCGTAATGCTTCAGCGCCTTTTCATTGTCGCCCCGGTCGGCCCAGAAGGCGCCCATCTCGTTGTGCGCGCGCGCGTCGTCGGGGTTGAGCCGGAGGGCCTCCGCGTACTGGTGCTGGGCCTCGTCCATGCGGCCGAGCCTGACCAGTTCCTTTGCCCACAGGTAGCGGGCGTCCTGGAAGGCCGGGTCGATGCGGACGGCCTCGGCGAAGTGGGCCATGCCCTCGTCGGACTTGCCCGCCTCGATCAGGTCGCGGCCAAGGGTGTAGTGCACGTATTTCTGCTCGGGGTTCTGCTCCAGCATTTTCTCGAAGCGCGCGATGACCTCGTCGCGCTTGTCCATGGCCTTCATGGCAAAGCTCAGGTTGGACAGCACGTCGCCGTAGTCCGGCGCGACGCCCAGCGCCTCCTCAAAGTGGGGCAGCGCCCCGGCAGGATGGTTCTGCCGGAGGAGCATTGCGCCGACGGCGTTTTGCGCGCGCGCGTCTTTGGGGTTGAGCTGGATAGCCTCCTCAAAGCGGGCGGTGGCGGCGTCAAAGTCGCCCCGCTTGTCGAGAGCAACGCCCAGGCGGTAAAGCACGTCCTGGAACTGGGGGTCCTTGCGCAGGGCGGCCTCGTACTGTTCCACTGCCTCGTTGAGTCTGCCCGCATCGGCGAAGGCGTTGCCGAGGCGCTGGTTCATGTACGCGGCACCCTCGTTCGCGGCGATGACGAGTTTGCCCTCCTCGATGGCCTTGTCCAGATGGCCCGTGCGCAGGTAGGAGTCGGCGCGCTGGTAATGCCAGCGGCCAAGGTCGGGCGTGTAGGGCAGCCACTGCACCGAGAACGCGCCCAGCAACAGCAGAAAAGCCGCCGCGCCGAGGCCGGCCCGAAACGGGTGGCGTTCGCGAAACAGGCCGATCAGCCGCGCCGCGCCGTAGCCGCCGATAAGGAACAGCAGCGGGATGACGGGCACGCGGGCGCGGCCGTTCACAAAGAACAGGAGGAACGAGCCGAGATAGGCGGCGATGAAGAACAGCACCATGACGGCCATCTGGCCGGTGCGTGCGCCGCCGGTGCCGGTTTTGGGCAGGCGGCCGCGCAGCGCGTCCATTGCCAAAAACGCCGTGCCGAACCAGAACAGGGCGGCGGCAAGGGCGAAGCCCGGCAGCCAGCGCAGCGGGGGATAGTTCAGTAACTCGTAGTGGACGACCTTGTTGCAGGTGATTTCGCGGGGCAGCCAGAGGAATGCGGCCTTCTCCAGGACACGCTGGAGGGTCAGTCCCGGATGCTCCTTGATGAACGCCTTGGCTTTGTTGGCAAAGTAGGCGGACACTTCGCTGTGCGTGACATCCGGCTTGCCCAGTTCCTTGCCCGCGCCGTGTACAACGTTGATGTAATCCCGTGCGGACCAGTTGCCTGTACCCTCCAGCTCCTGGAGATAGGGCAGCCATGGCGTGATGCCGTCGGAGTCCTTGTCGTTGCCGATGAGCAGGTTCTCGCCGAAATAGGTGGCAATGGGCACAAACTCATCGGAGGCCAGGTAGTTGCGGAGGGTGATGGGGATCACCATGGCGACTGTCGCCAGCAGCAGCGTGACCCATGAAATGAACAGACGCCTGGTCCCACCGCGGCCCCAGGCGGCCCAGAGCATCCACAGGGCGGCAAAGGGTCCCAAGCCCAGTATGTTGGGCCGCATCGAGGCGTATACGCCAAACATAAGGCCGGCCAGCAACGCCCAACCGGGATTGAAACGGCGCGACCAGCGGTGCAGCACGTACATCATTGCGGGCACGATGAAGATGAACAGGGCGGGGTCGTTGAGTTCGCCCTCCCAGTAGACGAAGATGCCGTAGACGCTCATGCAGAACGCGGCGATGAGTCCGGCGGCCGCGCCAAACATGACCCGGCCCAGCAGAAACACCATCACTATCGACGCCAGGCCCAGAACCGTGTTGAGCAGGCGCGGCGCGAGGTAGCTGCCGTCGGTGAAGTAATAGATAACCGCGAGCAGATAGCCGTATCCGGGCGGGCGGAAATACGGGGTGGTGGTCATTTGCGGGTCTGTCTCGCCGGGGCGCACGGACCAGTCGCCGCTGAGCAGGGCGCGGGCGTAGTAGTCCTGCACCTCGGGGTCCTGCTGGACCGCGGCGAAGTCAGGCGCGCCGGTGACCTCGTACTGGTACCAGACGCGCAAGCCGAGGCCGAGCAGGAGTATGAGCGCCAGGCACAGATAGTGCCAGCGCGCCAACCCGTTTCCGGCGGGGGAATCCTGTGGATTGTCACTCATGTCAGCCTCGTTTCACGGAGCAAAAGCCGACGAGGACGCCGGCGCTCCCAGTAAAGGCCGACAGGGATACTCCCGCCTTTGCGGGAGTGACGGGCACTCCCATGAGGGACGGACGCACACCGGGGCCGTGCGGGAATGTTACAGGGCATAGACGAAAGGCGACACAACACCGGCGTTGCCCGCAAAGACGAAGAGCAAGCCCAGCAGGATCAGGGACAGGATAATGGGGGCGAGCCAGAATTTTTTGCGCACCCGCATGAAGGCCCATATTTCTTTCAATGTTTCCATGAATCAGTCCATCTCCATTCTCACGGGTGCATCCCGTAACGTGTGAGGGCCGCCG
>CAIXUF010000271.1 GCA_903922535.1 Candidatus Hydrogenedentota bacterium | reverse complement strand
GGTGTAGGCCTTGCCGCTGGAATCGGTTTCCGTGCCGGTGGTGTTGGTGGTGATGTTTCCGGCGCCGTCATAGATCCAGCCGACACCCGAAGCCGCAGCCGCCGCGATCGTCGTGCTGCCCTTGGCGGCGCCAACCGGCAGAGCCGGCACAGCGCGAAGATACGGGCCGTAGAGGCACGTGGTGGTCTTGGTGGCACTGAGGGTGCCGCCGGTGATGTCACTGAACTGCGTGAGCTGGTTGGCAATATTGGCCGCCGTGGGGTATGTGCCGTTATGTTCCGTCTGATACAGGTCGATAGCGGTGCGCATCACAGCCAGGTTGCTGGCGACGGAGGTTTCCGCCGTGCCCTGGGCGCCGCGACTCAACTTGGGCAGTGCAATGGCTGCCACCAGACCGAGAATGACCACGACCAGCACAACTTCCAGAAGCGTGAAGCCTTTCCTGTTGATCCTGCGAGTGTTCATGTTGTCCCTTTCCATATAGATAGTTTTGTAAACGGCTACGTTCGCCGCTGACTCTTCATCTTTCGACACTTTTTGAGGGTTGCTTCGCTAACGTGTAATTATTTCTTGAGACTTGTCAGGAACCCTGCCCCTCAGGCGGCACGCTGCTATTGGCCCTCAAGTCCAAGCTTCTGCTGCAGTTCAACGCTGCTGGCATCGCTGCCGGTTGAGATAAAGGATGCTCGGTGATTCTCGATCTTCTCCAGCTTGAAGCCGTCGATTTCCTCGCCGACGGCCAGGATCTTGTCGTTGACGAGGATCTTGGCGCCGCTGTCGCCCATGATGACCGCCTGGAACTTGTGAATCTGTACAAACTGCTCAGCCTTCTTATGTGCGTCGGGACCATCGTTGACGGCCACAGCAACCGTCTTGGTGGGCAGGGCCGGGGCCGGCCGCGGCGGCAGCCAGGACGGGGCCACGCAGAAGGCGTCGCGCGCGTCGACGGCTTCTCGGTTTGAACCGGCAATCTTGTTGAGCCTGTCCTTCACCGCATTGGCGCAGGGCATCGACAGGCCGTTTTCGTCGCTGTCGGCCGCATCCGTCGCCGGCGCCGCAGCATCGACGGGATTCAGTGACACTGTCGCGGCCTGAGGCCGCGCCTGGGCCTGTGCTTGAGCCTGGGAAACCATGGACGGGTCACCCTGAGACTTGTCATAAATGAACACACCCACGCCAAGCAAGCAAAGCCCGATGAGCGCTATCTGTCTGGTTTTCTTCTTCATACCCTCAATAGAAGATACGGAATCTGCGCAGGCAAATCGTTTTGGACGATTTTGCAATAAGACAGGACGGGGCGGGGAGTGCGGGATTACGGGACTAGTACAAGAATTGAGAGGATCGCGCACAGGGACGGGAGCTAAGTCTTTTGCCGCCAACGCGTCTATTTCCAGAGCAGAAAAGCGATGGCTTGATTACGGATGGTGCTCAGCCGCGGCTGTTTGTACCGGCTCGGTCGCGACGACCCAGACCAGATCCATCGTGAATTCCGTGGGAACAGTGGCGTTATCCGGCTTGCCAGAAAGCTGGAAAGAATCAAACCAGATATCCGGGCACTCTTTCGAAAGGCGATGGGCAAAGGACGTCCAGGGACGATACCCGCCGCTGCCGGCCAGGTGGATGGGCACAAGGCCGTACTGCGAAAAATAGACCGCCTCGCCCGGCTGTATCTCGGCGACCCTCAAGCCCAGACTGGTGGCCAGTTCCGTCACCTGGCGGATCCGCTGGTTGACGGCCGCGGCACGCTCAAGCCGAACGCTGCTTGCAGCCAGCGCCGAGCGAACTTGAGACAACTCCTTCTTCAGTTTCACATTGGCGGCATTCTTGACGGCAACGTTCCTGCGGCTGTCTTCCAGGCAAACGCGTTGGTTTTCCTGGTTCTTGTGAAGCTCGACGATGGGATCGACGCCTGCCCAGTAGAAGACCGCGGCGATGACCAGCAGCAGCGCTGCGCCGGCGGCGTCGATGAACAGGAGCTTCGAGTTTTTAGCGGCTGCCCAGCTCACTGGTCTTTCCCTTCACCGCCCCT
>CAIXUF010000270.1 GCA_903922535.1 Candidatus Hydrogenedentota bacterium | reverse complement strand
TGTTGCAATGCCTGGCCGATGCCCGCCACGCAGCCGTGGCCGAAGATGCCGAAGCATCCGGCAAAGAGCGGCTGCTCCACCCCGTCGCGTTCCGAGTACTGATTCTTGAGAAACAGAATCACTGCCTGCGCCATTGTCATTCGCATGGACCGACCTCCTAGTGTTTTTCCCGGGCAACCGCAGCAACAACAAGAAGTTGAAGTTCAAAAACACAATGGAGCCCCGCCGGAAACGGCGGAACACATCCCGCTTATTATGCCGGACGGACAGGCCGAAATGACAACATCGTAGCTTCGGCGTGGAGGCCGCCTCTTCGATTCATTCATCATGAAATGTTCGTTCGCCCTGAAACTGGGGAAAAGGGCAATGCACCGCAGAGAACGCAAAGAACGCAGAGAATGCGCAGAGAGAAAATGTGAACGGCGAGTCGTGTCTCGTAGACTGTGACGGTTCATGTCCGGCTGGGCCAAGAGGGGAACTGAAACCTCATCGCGTGTACTTACGACGAATCCTGTCAAACACTTCCTGGCCGGGAATGGGGGCAATTTCGCCCTTCTCCATTTCACTCACCCTTCGTTCCGTTTCCTCCGCCCAGAGGCGTTCAATTTCAGGTTTCGCCGGCGGGTTCAGACTTGCGAGGATTTTGCCCACAAGTTCGATTCTCACATCACAGGGAAGCGCTAGTACTTCGTCAAGAATCCGGTCTATCTCTGTTGGCATGCCGTTCGTTCCTCACGTGATGCGCGCCGTGCGCACGACCTTACAGACCGCCGCGGGCCTCGACGAACTCCATGACCTCGTCCCAGGTGGGCATGAAGTTGGCGCAGCCGTGCTTTGTCACGACAATCGCGCCGCAGGCCGCGCCGAGCCGTCCCGCTTTGCGCCAGCCCATGCCGAGGATATGTCCGCAGATAAAGCCTGCCGCAAAGGCGTCGCCCGCGCCCAGAATGTTGTAGACCTCGACGGGATAGCCCGGCGCGTCAATCTGCTCTACCGTGCCGTCGGCCCGCTTGACATGGACCCTTGCGCCGTCGGCGCCGCGCTTTTGCACCAGCGCCTTGGGACCCAACGCCAGCAGTGCCGCAATTCCCGCGTCCACATCGCCCGCGACTTTGGTGTCCGACACTTGGGAATGAGTCAGGGTTATCTGCGCCGGGTCGCGCAGCATGGCCGCATTAATCTCGTCGTCCGTGCCCAGCACGATGTCCACCAGCGGCAGGATGGCCCGGGCTGTCACGCCGAAGGCGCGCGGGTCGTGCCACTGGTCCGGCCGGAAATCGATGTCGAAGACCACCTCGGCCCCGGCCGCGCGGGCCTGTTCTGCGGCGAAGAAGGTGGCGCTGCGGCAGGGTTCCTTGCATAGGTTGGTGCCGGCAAACTGAAACACCTTGCACCGCGTCACCGGGGCCGCCAGCACGTCGTCAATGGTCATTTCGATGTCGGCGCAGTTGTCGCGGTAGTAGACCAAGGGGAATTTGCTGGGCGGCTCGATGCCCAGCACCACAGCACTCGTGCGGTGGCCGGGTTTGCGCGTGATAAAGCCGGTCTCCACCCCTTCCCGGTTGAGAAAATGCAGAATGAAATCGCCCACGGGGTCCGCGCCCAGCGCGGTCAGTACGGCGGTGTTCATGCCCAACCGGCGCCCGCCGACGCTTATGTTCAGCGGCGACCCGCCGACATAGGCCGCAAACTTGGTAATCTCCACAAAGGGCGCGCCGACATCGTCGCTGTACAAGTCAATGGACGAACGGCCCATGTGCACGGAATCAAAAAGAGTCTCTTGCGTCATGTAATACTCCAATGGGGCCAGGGCATGGTCCCTGATATTTCAAGGGCGTTTGCGCAGATAATCGTTGATCTCGGACTGGAATTGATGAATCACACTCTCCAAGTTCTCCACGAGAGGGTGCATTTTGCTCCACTGTAATTCGTGCAAATAGGCGTGGCGGAACACATGTCGAAATCCGAGATATTCATTAAGCTGAATGTACAGTCCTTCACTGATTACGCGGGGCCGACTGTCCGTTGAAGTTGCAAGGGCACTCAGAAGGGCTGTATGCCACATAAATGCCTTGGACCGCAGATCTTCATGGACACCCTCCTTTTTGGCGACATGTGTCATGATGCGTTCCATGGCTGTGTAGGCGGAGTGCAGAAGTGCCGACAATGCGTCGATGTCTTCCAGTGACACGGACCCGCTGATGCTTCGCGCGATTAGCGCCCGCCGCGGCCCGATTAACATGTTGATCTGCCGCAATTCAGAGGCAATCAGGAGACTCAACTCATGCGACACGCAGAAAGTCTCCATGCTCCCTCAGATAATCGAGAGACGGACTGGAATCATCCAGGTCCACAATATCCGCCGGAACGGACAGGGTTGAGCAGATCTCCCCGACAGCACGGTAGAAGTGCTCGGGCGGCATGCCGCGTATGGCCAAGTCCAGATCTGATTCGGGGGAGGCATCGCCGCGGGCATGTGACCCAAAGAGATACACTTCCCGCGCGCCATTGCGCAGGAGAATGGCAACCGCTTTGTCAATTTCGGACTGCATTTGCACCAAAGCACGAATCTCCCTATATGCCTTGAATCGAAACGCCAGCTATTATACCACGAGCCCCGTTTGGGTCCCGTATCAGTACAGCGGCAAGCGGTCGTCGCTGCCGCGATAGGTCTCTTTCACCCAACTGTACCGGGGATCATCCCGGGCGGCGAGGCTCTGCGCGCTACCCGCCAGCACATTCAAATAGTAGGTGGTGTAGCCCGGCGCGCTCACCACAGGATGATAGCCTTCTGGCACCAGCACGGCGCAGCCATCCTTCGCGAGCACGACCGCGTCGATGGGGAAACCGGCCTGGTGCAGGGGACAGCCCTCGTCGGTGTATACACGTTGAAACGCGTAGCCTTCGGGCGGATCAACCCGGTAGTAATATACTTCCTCGAGGTCGGCCTCCAGAATATTGCCGACGGCATCCACTGCATGCACGTCATGCTTGTGCGGGGGATAGCTGCTCCAATTGCCGCCCGGTGTGTAGACCTCGACCAGCACCAGCCGGTGCACGGGCGAACCGGGCGGCAGCAGGTCGTTGATATGGCGGGTTACATTGTCGCCGCCCCGCAGGCCACGGCGAACGGTCTCAGGGATAATCAGCCATGGTTCATGATCTTCGTCTGTGGGGCACCACGTGACAGCGAATTCTCCGGCATCTTCCGCAGTAACGGTGAACGCCGTGTGCCGGGGCAAATACAATGCATGCGCCGCGTCTTCAAAGGGTGAACGTCGTCCGCCGATGCCGGTCCACGTGCCTTTATCCGACTCAACCGTGTATCGCCCGCTGAGATTCACCAGGGCCAGTTCGTTCTCGTCGGTCTTGAATCTCCATGAGCTTCCAGAATCGAGTCGCCGGACTTGAAAAGAAATGTATTCCCAACCCGCGCCTTCCGGTGTGATGGACAGCATCAGTCCCGGATCATTTGAATGCGACGAGGGCGTTATCAAAAGGTTCTTTTCGTCGTACTGTTTCACTGCGTTACTCCCATGCTCTTACCGGTAGATTTCAGTTCTTCGCATGCTTGGACCACCCGCGCCGCCATGCCCGATCGGCCTTTGTCCAGCCAGGTGCTGGCAAGATAGTCCTGCTTTACGCCCACCTCATCGTCCACTTTGAGCACTCCGTTATAACGCGTAAACATATGGTCCGCCACTGCGCGGGTCAGTGCGTATTGGGTGTCCGTGTGGATATTCATTTTGACCACGCCATAGTTCAGCGTCTCATGAATCTCGGCGGTCTCTGTGCCTGAGCCCCCGTGAAACACCAGCCACATTCGCGCGGAGTCACCGTACCGGTCCGTTACGGCCTGCTGGCCCTCCCGGAGAATGGCGGGCATCAGTTTCACGTGCCCCGGCTTGTAGACGCCGTGCACATTGCCGAAGGTGGCGGCGAGCATGAAGCGCCCCCCTTTCACCCGGCTCAGCCTTTCATAGACCAGCAGCATGTCTTCCGGCGTGGTGTAGAGTTTGGCGTTTGGCGCGACGGACATTCCGTCCTCCTCGCCGCCCACGACGCCTGCCTCCACCTCCAAGACTATCTCGTTGTCACGGCACAGCGCGAGCAATTCCTCCGCGATGCGCAGATTCTCGCGCATCGGCAGATCGCTGCCGTCGTACATGTGGCTTTGGAAGAGATTGGGCAGACCCGACGCGCGGCGGCGTGCTGTTTCGGCGATGAGCGGTTTCAGGAAGGAATCGACCTTTGCGGTTGGGCAGTGGTCGGAATGAACCGCCACATACACCCCGACCTTTTCCGCGATGCGCCGCGCATGCTCGGCCAGCGTTATGGTCCCCAGCACAGGGTCCTTTGCCGGGCCGGAAGAATGCATTCCCGCCGCCACGGAAATCTGGATAATGCCGTCGCTTTGCGCGGCGGCAAAGCCCTCGATGGCCGCGTTGAGGCTGGTCAATTCCAGCACGTTGATTGCCGGATAGGCGAAGCCCCCGGACAAGGCCCGGTCGAGCATTCGGATGTACATGGCATGATCGGCTACCGGCATGACGCTGTTCTCCATGGTGCGGCGGCGCAGGACAAGAAGCCTACCGCCCTTCGCCGGAGTCTAGCAAAGCCCCTGCTGCACTTCAATAATTGGGAATTGGGAATGAGACTTCATGAGCCTGTGGCTCATCCGGAAAGCATGAAAATGGTCCGGGTTGCCGGCCAGAAGAGTGAATTTACCGCAGAGAACGCAGAGAATGCGCAGAGAGGGGTGTGTTGCGCAAGAAGTCATCACATGCACGAGGCTGATTATGACACCTTAAATGCGTTGAATCTACGGAACAGGAATTGAACACTTGCGCAAACGCATCCATGAACGCAGCCTGGGCCATTGGGATGTCAGTGTATTCGCTCCGGTAGTGCCGCCGGGGGTGGAGATTCCTTGGCGGGGATGGTTTCCCCGGACGGACGGAGCGAGACCAGGTCACGCCGGGGATTCGCCCATGTTTTTGAAACAGCGGCATTGACGAGGTTGAGGGCCTGGGCATAGTCCGGGTCTTGCGTATTGGCGTAGGGGGCTTGGGTGCATGCCTGGCGGCCCTGTGTGGATTGGCCAAGCGGTGCGGCCAGGAAGAGGCTCTGGTCGGGATGGTTCAGATCCACCCAGTCCAGTCTTGTGATTTTGTCCGGTTCATGGCAGGCCGTGCAGCGGCGCTCGTGTATTTGGCGCAGTTCCTGACGGAGCGTCTTGTCCTCAGCCAGGTCGTATGCGGCCTCTGCGGGGCGCTTGTTCACAAAGCGGTCGTGATAGGGGGCGTTGGCGTCTATCCACATGGACAGTCGCAGCCGCTCTTCCGTGCTGAGTTGCACCTTTCCGGGATGTTTCGCATCGTCCAGAACAGAAATCAGCCGGCTTTTGAGGGAGCCATAGGCTCCCGGCGGGGTGATGCTGGCGTCCTGTGCGCGCGCCGCGGACATGGAGACCAGACTGTTGGCCAGGATGGTCTCATACGCGCGGTTGTGCCCGTAACCGGCCACCTCCTCGTCATCGGAGAGGAGTCCCCCGGAGAAGTCGAGCCCGCCCGCGGGTTTGAGCCCGGCATGACACTTCACGCAGTGTTTGTCGAGCACCGGCTGCACGTCCCGCAGAAAACTAATCGGACGGTCACCCCAGGGGGCCGGGAGCATGGCATCCGAGCCGTTCCTGAGCGCCTGCGTGGTCTTCTCTCCGGGCTGCACGGGGGCCCCCGACCGGGATTCGTGGCAGCCCGCGCAGCCCCGGATCTCTCCCGGCTGGAAACTGATGAAGGAGCGCATGCGCCGCAGCTCCATGCGGTTTTCGTCGAGCAGTTGAAAATACACCGCCGTGTCCGCGGGAACGCGGAAGCGCACGCTCCCGTCGGGCTGCACCGGCGCATCGCCGAGTATGCGCACGGGCGTCCAGTTGGTCAGGTTTTTTCGCTCCGAGCCCGGCCCGGCATAACGGTGGTCCTCGCCGTAGCGCTGCCCGCCGCGCGCATTGTCATAGGGCCAGCCGATCGGCTCGGCGATTCGGAGATAGCGGATCTTGTCCGCCGGAATGTCCGCGCTGCCGTGGCCGATGTCATTCACGATGCACAGCGCCCCTTTTGCCGCCAGGTTCGTCCCGTCCGGGAGGATGGAAGGAAGCGGCCTTGGGCGCAACGGGACGGGGGAGAAGCAGGAGATGTTGGGGTCGCGGCAGAGGAGTTCCTTGTTTCCGTAAACATCCACAAAGTACAGGCCGTATCCGGCCGGTTCGGTGGTCTTGCTGCCGTGGGTGTAGGAGACGAGGAAGCTCTTTTCGGACAGCGGCCAGGGGGTGCCGTAGAAGCCGTCGTAATCGGACACGCCGCCTTCGGGCACAGGCGCGCCGTCCATGCCCCCCTCCGGGGGATTGATGTTGGGTGTGACAATGCCGATGCCGCGGGGTTCGTTGACGCCCATGCGGTGGTTGAGCAGCACCAGCGGCCCGACGGGAAGGGTGTGATGGCCCGCCGCAATGGCGACCAGTTTGCCGCTGCCCGGTATGGATCGGGTCTCCTCCAGCGCCCAGGGATTGACGAAGTGCTGCTTGAAGATCGCGTCGGCGCCGGTTCCGTCCGGACGAATAACCCAGGGAGACTGGATGAATGCCCAGCTCCGCTCGTGGTATTCCCAGCGGGTGTAGGCGATCATGCCGTTGTCCAGGCAGTGCGGCAGATAGTCGCCGTCCTTGTTTGCGCTGAGCCGCCGGATGCCGCCGCCGTCCGGTCCCATGACATAGAGATTGCAGCTTGTCTCGTCCTTGTCATACTCGTTGCATTGCAGCGATGTGCCGCAGCGCTCCGAAACGAAGACAATTTCCCCGCCGGGCGCGTAGGTGGGGTCCAGGTCGCTCCATTCACCGGAGGTCAACTGCCGGACTTTTCCATCGGCAAGGCGCAGTTCGAAAATGTGTATGGGCTCCACTTCCCGGCGAAGCCGATAGCTCTGCGTGCGGTCCAGCCAGCCTTCCGGCGGGTTGTCGCTCTGCGCGCGGGCATAGCCAAAGACGATGCGGCTGCCGTCGTACCACAGGTCCATCCCGTGCACATGGCCCGGCCCCAGGGCGTTGTTGAGCAGTGCGCGCACCGTTGCGACGGGCGTGTCGGGCGCTGTGTCCCGAGGATCGGCAAGGGAGGCGAAGAGGCTGCGGTTGTCCGGACCGGGAGAAAGGACGCAGAGGTCCCCGCCGGGTTTGGAAACCCAGGGCATGTGGTTCAGACAGACATCGGGATAGGTTTCCTGGGTGAAACGCTTGACAAACAGGAGCCTGTCGAAATCCAGCAGTGGATTGCGCAGCACCAACCGTCGGAGCACCCAGCGGACCTCCAGGTACAGTCCGCGCAGGGTTTCGTCGGGGGCCTTTGCGGGTAACGCGGCAAGCCGGGCGGCCACGCCCTCCAGTTTATTCACGATGGGAGAGACATCCCCCCCCTGCTCGCGAAGACGGGACGCCTCCTTATGCGCGCGGTCAATGTATTCCGAGATCGGGTATTCCACCTGAATGTTTATTTTGGCCGTGGACCATGGACTTAAGCTGATCTGGTCTGCCGGCTGACCCAGGGCGATGTTTTTCGCATCGTCTCCGAGGGCGTAAATCTCGACTTCGTCGAGATGGAAGAAGATGGGCGCGGGACTTGGAATCATAAGCCGGATGAACCGGGCCTTTAGTCCCTGACTGCCAAAGGAGACCTCAAGGGGCGGAGCCCCGCTGATGCCGCCGAAATGCAGCCCTTTGTTGTCATGGCACAGGGTCCAGGTCTTGCCGTCATCGGAGGCGGATATTTGCAGGGAGTCGACGTTGTGCAGACCGGGCGCGTAGTCAAGCCGATTGTACACGACAATCCGTCCGATGACCCTGTTTTCGCCCAAGTCCACCTGCCACCAGGGGTTGGCCTCCTGGCCTGTGTGAAATCCGTAGGCGCCGTTCTTGACGCCGTCGCAAGCGCCGGCCGCATCCGACTGGGTCGTGACGGGGCGCTGGAGAGCGCGCAGCCAGTCATCCTCGACCAGTTTCCGCATTTCGCCCGCGGTGATGGCCTTGTCTTGCGGATGGGAGACGCAGGAATCGGGCAGCGGCGGTACCCGGTCGGCGGGGAACGCCATCGTGGGCAGACTCAGGAAGATAAGCCAGAGTCCTGTGGTTTTCGCCAGGATGTTTGTATGCGCCATACTTCAGTGCCCTGCACGGTTTGGAGCGGTCAGAGGCCAAACCCTTGGTTTTCGCCAGTAATGGGGCTGCCGGGATTCGCCGTTGCCTGCCAGTCATTGCGGAAGCGTCATTATGGGGGCGGGCAGTTGTTTCATTCAACATCCGCGGATGCGCGCGCAAATTTGAATTGCGGAACGTTTTTTATGACACTGTTGCTGTCGGAGATCGGTTTTTCACCCCGGTCTGACACGCGCCACCGTGTTTCAGATCCTCCGGTCAATGAACAGGACCAGCAATGATTAGCCAAGAAACGATTAAAGCACTTCGGCAAGAGATTCTGGATGTCGCGGCGCGGTATGGTGCCCATGACGTCCGTGTCTTTGGCTCTGTGGCGCGTGGTGATCAGCGTGAAGACTCCGACCTGGACCTGCTCGTGCGTTTTGACCCGGATCGTTCACTTCTTGACCATGGCGGGCTCGTTGTTGATCTCGAAGAACTGCTTGGCGTCACCGTGGATGTCGTGAGCGAGGGTGGCATGCGTGAACGTTTTCAGGAACGCGTTGCCAGGGAGGCCATACCGCTTTGAGAAGCGATCATCTCCGGTTTCTGGACATTCTTGACGCCTGTGAGGTTATTCTGCAGTACACCCCGGCATCGCGCCAAGAGTTCGACAAAGACCCACCGCTCCGCACCCATATTCTGTTCCACATACAGATCATCGGCGAGGCTGCATCAAAGCTGTCACAGCCGCTGCGCGATCAGTATCCTGATGTGCCATGGAAGGCAATCATGCGGATGCGGACTCTCATTGCCCACGTTTACTTTGGCATAGATTGGAATGAAGTTTGGCAGGCGGCGTGCCGCGACATCGTTCCGCTTAAAGCCCAAATAGAAACCATTCTTGCGGCAATGAACAAAGATGCGGATTAGTTGAGACATTCCGCTCAAGTGCAGGCGTTTGCGGGGGCAGAGGAGAACTACTGGACGATGTCCGCCAAGCACCCCGTGAATGGGCCGGGCTTTTCCATCTTCAGGGAAGTGACCGCCGCCGCGAAGCGGCAGGCTTCCTCGGGGGTGTGGTTCTGGCGCCAATAGCAGTAGGAGGCGAAACAGGTGTCGCCGCGGCCGGTGCGGCCGGAGAGGTTGCGCGGGGTGAAGGGGGCTGCGTGTATTTCGCCGTCCACACACACCAGCACTTCGGTGTGATGGGTGAGCATGACCTCTTTTGCGCCCCAGGAGGCGAGGATCTTTGCGGCGCGCACGCGGTCGGTTTCCCCTGTCAGGGTTTCCGCTTCGGCGTGGTCGGTCTTAAGGTAATGGACGGCGGCAATCACTTCTTTCTTGTTGTCCCAGTCGCGGAAGACCATGGGCCCGTTGTCGTTGACGCGCATGAAGCCTTGGGCATCAATGGCGACCTTGCCGCGCTCGCACATGGCCAGAACGAACGCTTCGGGGAACTCGCCCTTCATCAGTCCGCCGAGGTAGTAGACGTCGGCGGTGACGCCGGCCGGCACGTCGTCCAGCGTGAAGGGGTCCACCATGCCGAGGGCCTCGCAGGTGCGCCGGTCCCGATCCGCGGTGTGATAGGTGTTGCGGATGGAGGTTGTCTGCGGAGATTCGCGGAACAGGTGCGGCACGCCGTGGCGCTCGAACACTTCCAGCGCCGACCGGTCATCGGGGTTGAGTTTGGTCACGGCCAGGATATTGGCGCCAAGATGTTTGACTGCCACAGAGGAGTACACCACCGCGCCGCCGATGGAATACTCCGTATCCTCCGGCGTGATGATGATGTCTTTGGAAACCGCGCCGAGAATGAGCAGATCGTAATGTGAACGAGATTGCTTCGCTTCGCTCGCAATGACGGTCATGGTAATCAGTCCTTTGCTTTCACGTTCCAGAGGAGGCAGGCGAGTGCAACAGACACAATGGCCGCACCCAGCCAGAAGAGAAAGACGCTGTTGAAGTCATGGGTGAGTTTGCCGTCCACTGTCAGGGCGTTGGCCTCAATCAGCCTGCCGCTGACCTTGTCCTGCAGGGCGGCGCCGAGATAGCTGAACATGCCGACCACCCCCATGGCCGCGCCGCTCGCCCGCTTCGAGCAAATGTCGATGGCAATGAGCCCGCCCACAAACACCAGCAGGCCGCCCAGGCCCAGGCCGAACAGGGCAATACCGGCCAGGTGCGAAGGGTGAAACTTTGCGGTTACCTTCAGACTGTTTGGCAGTTCCTCCACGGCGTTTCCCGTCCAGAAGAGATACCAGCGGTCATTCTTGATCAGCCACACGGCGTTCTCGTCTTTTTTCGCCTCGTGGAACTCCACGGTTGCCCGGACGGGAAGCTGGATCTGTTTCTGACGGAATATCTCCCGCAATGAGTCCTCCACCGGGCCCGCCTTCAGCGCCGCCCTGGCCGAAATATCCAGATCGGTCAGGCGCGTGGAGGGGCTCAAGTACAGCACGATCAGGCCGGAAATCATGATCAGGCCGTAGATGAGCGTGGTGACATTGCGGCGCGCGCCGAAAAGAAAATCGGACACGAATCCGGAACTGACCGCGCCCGTCATCTCGAAGAGCTTGGACCAGCCAAACACCAATCCGGCGGTGATGAGCGTGTAGTCCTTGGACTCCTGCAGGTACATGATTCCCCAGCCGCTGACACCGTACCGCGCTATGTACACCGCCACGCAGGACAGGCCCAGTATCCAGATGTAGGGGTTCTTCAACACCTCCAACTGGGCGCGGTTGACGTTGTCGTCCTCCTGGATGGATTCCACAGTGTGGTCGTTCTTGTAATCGGCCACCGCGGGCAGGCCGTAGGTGCGCGGGCGGTCGGCAAGGAGCCAATAAAGGAGCAGCGCAACGATGACGGCGGCGGAACCGGCAATCCAGAAACCCCAGCGCCAGCCAAGGTAGGAGATGATGGCCGCGCTCAGCACCATGCTCAGGCCCTCGCCGGTCGGATGCGCCATGCTCCAGGTGCTGTAGCGCCTGCCCCGTTCTTTGTTGCTGAACCATTGGGAGATGGATGCGCCGCTCGGCGCCGAACCCATGGCCTGAAACCAGCCGTTGAGCCCCCAAAGAAAAACAAACACCCAGAAGGTGCTGGTGAATCCGAAGAGGATTACGATGACGGCGGATATCAGCAGTCCGGTGGACATAAACCGGCCAATATTGCTCCGGTCCACCAGAAAGCCGTTGATCAGTTTGGCGAACGCATAGGTCAGGAAGAACGCGGAGCCGATGGTTCCCAATTGGTCCGGACTGAGCACACCGCCGTCAATAATGGGTTTCTTGGCGACCGAGATGGTGAGGCGGCACACGTAGAAGAAGCTGTATCCGAAGATCAGGCCGAGGAAAACGCTCCAGCGTTTCCGCTCGTAAAGACGCCGGATAGCCTCCTCGTCCGCCAGCGACGGTCTGTCGGGGCCGGTCTTGAAAAAGTCCAGCAACAGCATCCTTTGCCCTTTCGCGGTCAGGCCTGCTGGCTGTAGTTGACCCAGTCCAGGCCGCCCAGTTTCTTGAGCGCGTAGCCGATCTCGCGGAGGTAGTCGCCATAGACGACCTGCGCGTGGAAGCCTTCGATGCGCTCGGTGATGCGCCTGACGTCGCCGTCGATGGTGATGTCCATCTGGGAGCGGCACATGGGCAGCGAGGGCGTGTCGGCGACGGTGCCGCGGAAGCCGTGCCAGCGGGTGCAGTGCAGGTCCGGCTGCACCAGGGTCACGGTTTGGCCCTTGGCGTATTCGACCTTGCTTGCGGCGCCGTAGTCGGATTCGTAGTGGGTCATGAGGGTGGTGGGCTCATAGTTGTGCCCGTCCATTTTCATGGGGGCGGCGCAATGGGCCACCGTGTAGATGCCGTCATGCGGGAAATGCGTGTTGCAGAGGAAGGCCGGCCTGCCCGCGATCCACCGGAGCAAAACGCCCGGCATCGTGTGGCTCAGGTCCGTGTGGCAGTAGGCCGTGTGGCCCGAGTCGTTTGCCAGGGCCAGCACCAGGCAGGGCGGTGTGTCGAGCATGGCGATGACTTCATGGCCCATGCAATAGTCGAACCCAAAGTTGAACGCCTGCTTCTCCTCCAGAAGCGTCCGGCAAACCCGCCATGCCGCGAAGGAGTTGACGACGAACCTGCGTTCGGTTTGCAGCGTGATCTTTGGATTGGAGAGAAACTGGTCCGTTTCCTTTTCGATGTCCCGCATGAGTCCGGTGTCGGCCCGGACCTTTTCAAGGCGCTGGGCGAAATCCTCGCGGGGGACCACCTCAATGGTGTAACCCCAAAGGTCCTGCGCGACGCGCGGACCGTTCTCCTGGGCGGGCTTGCTGTAGGCGGCCAGGCTGCCGATGGCGAGCACTTTCGTGCCCTTGGCGTTCTTCAGCCCGTAGAGCGCGCGCAGCCGCCAGAGCACCTCGTTGTAGTCGTCCACGACGATGTCCCACACGTCCATGTGGGGCTCGGCCATGGCGTCCTCGTGGTGCCGCAGCACGCGCCAGTGGGCAATCTCGTGATAGAGATAGTAGGGGCCGGACTTGTGGCGGAGAAACATGATGTTCGGTTTCCCGCAATTGGCCAGTTTCCAGAACCACTCGGTCGCGCCGTCCGCCGCATAGGGCATCAGAATGTCCGCGTCCGAATCTTCGGCGACCCTGCTGACGGCGGCCTCGTCTTTGGCCAGAACGACCGGTCGCGATTCGATGGGGAACCCGGCGGTTCCGGCAAGGTCCTTCAGTTCGGCGTCAATGCGTTGGGCTTCGGCGGCGGCGTCATCGTCGGAGTGGATCGCGCCATAGCCGCGCCAGCTTGTTTTGTCCTGGCGCTGGGGCGTGTCGTAAATGAGGATGGGCTGGACAACGATGGGTTTGCCCGCCGGCCAGTCCGGAGGATAGGCGGTTGGTGCCCCCTGCGCGCCGACGTTGGACGCCATAAGCAGTCCTCCGACCGCCGCGGAACCGCCCAGGAAACCCCGACGGGTCAGGGGCAACCCGGCCTTGGAATCATGGTTGTCATTCTTCATGGCAAGCCCTTTCTCCTGTCGTGCGGTCAAACCCCCGTTCAACCGCCGTTGCGTCGTCAGGTGTCCGATACCCACGCCTGTCCTTTGCGCCTGGCAAAGGCGATTATCGGCCACCCGTTCGCGCGCATTCAACCGTGGGACGCGGCCCAGGGAGCCAAGTTGACCACGGAAGAGGAGATCATGGAAAATAGGCGGGTTGAACCGGATCTGCCCGGTTTGAAAGGCCAGGCCGGGCGAGGTTCGGTTTCGGGTGCGAACCCGCGCGATCCGGGGGCCCCGTGCGGCGCCTTCAGAGGGCCGGGACAGCATGTGAGGCGCGTCCATGGAAAAGATGAAACGGTATATGTTGGGGCGGCACACGCCGGCGGAGATCCGCCGGCATCTGGCGGTCTTGGTCATTGTGTACTGGGGGCTGGTCTTTTGCGCATGGCTGGGTTATCCGGCGGAACACCAGTATTCAGTCACAAAGAACACGCTGAGCGCCCTGGGGAGTTTTGATGACCGGCACAACCCGGAGTGGTACTGGGTGTTTTCCGTCGCAATGGTGTATTGCGGGGTAACCATGACGCCGGTCGTGTTTTATATCCGGCGCAGGTTCATGGCCGTCTCCGATCTGGGGGCGCGGGTGGGTGCGCTGTTTTTCCTTGCGGGGTGCGCCGCAATCATCTTGACGGGCCTGTTTCCCGACGCGCGTGGCAGTTACATCGGCAACTGGCAATTGAGGCAGATTCACCGGAGCGTGGCGGGCCTGATCGCAGTGGGGTTCTCTTTGGGCATTCTCTGGCACGGCGTGCTTCTGCTCAGGGACAAACTCACGCGGGGGACCTTCGCCGAACAGGGAAGACTTCCCTACTTGAAGCTCATCGTCCCCTTCCTGGTGTGTTTGCCCGTGTTTGCGGCGGTCGGCTACAGAATTCGCTGGGCGTCTCTCTGGGCGGCGATGCATGCCACGGTCGGCGCTTCGGGACGGGAAATAACGGACAATTGGTCCGCCGCTGTGCATGGGTTGCAGTCATATCCGCTGCTGGAACATCTATCCATTTGGGCGCTGACCATTTTCGTCGTTGCGTTTGCTGCTTCGCTGCCCTCGGAATGACACCCGTGCGGTGACGGAGAGGTGCCCTGCGGCCGGGAGCTTTGCCTTTCACGGCAAGGCGACGGGGTTGGTCGTCGTTCAAGAGGATGCGACCCTTCCCCCAGCTTTTCCCGAAAGACCTGGTTCGCCACGGGCAGATGTCCGATCACCCGCTGTTGCCCACGATTGGGCGGAGATGCCGAGATCAGGGCAATCAGACGCCAAGGGCTGAGAATGGAATCCAGCAGGGGAATGGGCAGGCCTCCACAGGTGAAGAAGCGTGTGATGCCCGCACAGCCCATCCCAGTCAACCGGCGGCAAGAGGCTGTGCCTGGGAAATGCCGCCTTGGCACCTCATCTATATCTTTTGCAAACAGATCGATTTCGTCCTGCGCGCCAGAAATCGATCCCGCGCGCGGCGCGGGATAAGGGTAAAGGGGGACAGCGCGCAGTGTTACGGAGTCCGCACAACACGTAGACCACTGCCGTAGTAGGCGCCTGGGCTGTTGTAGCTGCGGTACGCCGACCGACAGTAGGGCGCACTGGCGTTCCATGCGCCGCCGCGCTCCACTCGGAACATGCCCTGTGCAGGCCCTGTCGGATTAACCTGCGCATCTGCGCCGTAGGCGGCATACCAGTCGCCGCACCATTCCCGCACGTTTCCGCTCATGTCATACGCGCCCACCGGGCTTGGGCTGTTTACCGTCGAAACGCTCCCGTTGGGGCTCATATTCACCCCGTTGAACCAGCCCACCGGCGACGTGTATTGATATTCCGTCAGGCCTAAGGGGTTCGTATAGAAATAGTCGCTGCCATAATAGGGGAGGCCGTAGTCCCGGTAATCATTGCAGCGGTTGTTTCTTCCAGTTCCCGGGTTCGTGTCCGAGATGAACCCGTAGATCCAGTGCTTGGTGCCGTCCCATGCCGCGGCCCGTTCCCATTCCGCCTCCGTCGGCAGACGGTATCCGCCCGAGGACGGAGGTGACACCGTTAGCGGCCAGTTCGCCGCGTCCATGTTGTAGCAGGGCGTCATCCCCCGCATCTGGCTTAGCCAGTTGCAGAACGCTACCGAACCATACCAAGACACATCCACCGGGTGCGTGTCCATGGAATAGACCGTCGTTCCCGGCAGACCCACCCGCGTCTTTGGCGTGAACACCCCGCCCGAATACTGGATGTTGAAGTAACTCTCCGTGATGTTTTGCACGAACTGCAGATTGCCGCCTGCGAAGAGGTCGCCTGTCCCTGCCCATGCGGCGCCCTCCCAAGTCTTCAGGTATCCCTGCGCCAACGCCCAGTTCAGCACGTCGCAGTACTGCTTGCTCGTTATCTCGTATTTCCCGATCTGGTACGCCTCCAGCGTCACCGAGTGTGTCGGCAACTCCTCATAGGGGTTGCCGTATGTCGTGTCATCGCCGACGCCGCTGTTACCCATCGTGAAAGTGCCCGCCGGCACAGAAACCATCTCAACGTCCACGCACGGTGCCCCCGTCGACACAGTCAACGCCACCGCAGCGCCTGGAAGCGCCTGCTGGCCCGCCGCCGGGGTCTGGCTGATGACCGAGCCCGCCGTAACCGTGTCGCTGCATTCTTGCGTGACGGGGCCCACCGTGAGTCCCGCGCCGGTAATGGACGCGGATGCGGCCGCCTGCGTGAGGTCCGTCACATCGGGCACGGTCACGGGCTGAGGACCCTCGTCACTGTTTTGCCAAAAGTCCGCCTGTCCATTGTGGTCGGCATCGGAGGCAAGCAGGGCGACTTCCTGCGGTGTCAGCGCGCGATTGAATATGACGGCGTCATCGAACCGTCCAATCATACGATTGCTGGAGTCCTCCGTGAAGTTGTGTTGTCCGAAGTACAGGGGCGAAGTGTTCGCGTCCAAAGTTCGCGGCGACGAAAGGCTGGGCGATGCGATCTCTTGCAGCAGGGTGCCGGTGCTGTCGTGGACATAAAGCCGCGCCACCATGCCGTCAAACGTTCCGGCAAGGTGGTACCATTGACCAGCAGCAAGCGCGTATGTCTCTGTGGCCGCTTGGACAAAAGGCCCGTACCAGTAACAATGAAAACCAACCCCTCCACCATAAAACAGGGAGTAAACCTGATTTCCGCCGTAAAGATAATCGCGCCCGCGCTGCATGATGGCTTCGCCATCGCCAACGATTTCTTCGGGGTAGAACCAGCACGACACTGTCAATTGCGAGAACGTGTTCAAGATGGCAGAGCCCGGCACCTCAATGGCCGAGTGATTTACTTGCCGAGATCCGCCGAAAACACCGGGAACATCGCTCCCGCCAGTCCCATCGTTCCCGTTGCCGCTGTAGTCTTTTGCGTCGCCGTCAAAGGGCCAATAGCCAACAGCGCCCTTTTCCGCAAAATTGTATGAATCGTACCAGTTGCTGATGGTTCCCGTGGGCGTTATCGTGAACGTGCCGTCGCTCGTGTCCTGCACCGCGTTGTTGACGGCCGCGATGAGGTGAACCTTGTAGTCCGCGGCGGGATTCACCCACGCCGGAACCGTCCACAGGATTTGCCCGTCCGCAAGCGCGGCCGCGCCCACCCACACCGTGTCCGTCCCGTTCTCGCTCAGCAGCACGGCCACGTCGCCCGTCAGATTGGCCGAGGTCC
>CAIXUF010000269.1 GCA_903922535.1 Candidatus Hydrogenedentota bacterium | reverse complement strand
CAGCGGATCGGCGCTGATGTTTCCCGTACCGGCATAGCCTCCCTGCACGCAGGAATAGGTCACCGCCGCTGTGGAAGAATTGTCGTATACTTCCGGGCCGTATTTCGCGTGGTCGCCCCAAAAGATGCAGTTCTTCACCGTTGGGATGGAGGCCAAATTGTTCCATATTCCACCACCATAGCTGGCGGAAAGGAACCCCCCGTACCCGTTTGCAGTGAACGTGCAGTTCGTCACCGCCGTTGAGGCGGCCTCATTGCATATCCCCCCGCCGCGCGTGGCGATGTTCTGGACAAACGTGCAGTTGGTCACCGTCGGCGAGCCCCCGGAATTGAACATCCCGCCGCCGTGGCCGCCGCTGCCCCAAAATTCGAAGTCGGCCTCATTCTGCGTGAACGTGCAGTTCACCACGGTGGGCGAAACGCCCGAATTGTACATGCCGCCGCCGTCACCGGCGCTGACAAAGCCTTGCGAGACGGTGAACCCGTCGAGGGTGGCATTGCTCACGCCGCAGACACAGCGGCGCGCTTTCTCGCCGTCAATGGTGGTTACATTGGCAGACCAGTCTCGTTGATTGCGGACCGTCTCCGTCCCCGCGAAGCCGCCGTAGAGCGCCACCCCGGGCTGCATCGTTAGCACCGGGTCCGTCGTTGCGGTGTAGGTGCCCACCTTGACCCACACCTCGCCGCCGCCCGCGGCGCTGGCCGCATTCACCGCCGACTGGATGTCCTTGTAGCCCGTGGCCCAGGAAGCGCCATCCCACGGCCCGGCGGTGCTTTGCGGGTTGACATGGCAGACCGGGACCACCGTCACCGTGCGCATGACTTGAGCGGCATGGTTGCCGTTGCCGTCGCTCACGTTATAGGTGATCGTGTACGCGCCGAGGACCGCCGTGTTCACCGGATTGACCGTGACAATGCTTGCGGTGAGGCTGCCCGCACAGGCGTCGGCGGCTGTTGCGCCCGCATCATTATAGGCCGCGCCGCGCGCGACCCAGGCCGTGACGCTGCCAAAAAGTGTGATCAACGGTGCGGTCGTGTCGGCCACCGTCACCGTCCGCGCGACCTCGGTGGCATGGTTGCCATTGCCGTCGGTCACGTTGTAACGCACCGTGTAGGTGCCGGGCGTGTTCACGTCAACGGGGTTTGCAACGACGATGCTGCCGGTCAGGTCGGCCCCGCTGCCGTCCACGGCCGTGGCGCCCGCATCGGCATAGGACCTGTGGCACTCCACCGTGGCGGGATTGGCGCCCGCCAGCGTGATGACCGGGACCTGCGGGGCCAGCACGTTTACCGTGCGCGTGATCTCGGCGGCGTTCACCCCGTCGCTCACGCTGTAACGCACGAGATAGGTGCCCTGGACGTTCACATTGACGAGGTTGGTGACGGCAATGCTGCCGGTCAGCGTGCCCGCGCACTCATCAGCCGCCGTTGCGCCCGCATCACTGTAGGAGGAACCGCGCTGCACCGCGGCCGGATTATCGCCCAGCAGCGTGATGACGGGCGGGGTCGTGTCCGCAATGGTCAGTACCGCCGTGCAGGTGGCGGAGTTGCCTGCGTCATCCGTCACGGTGAGGGTCACGGCCGTGTCACCCTTGCCGACCCTTGTGCCCGCCGCCGGAGACTGGGTGACCGTTGGGCTGGGATCGTAGTTGTCCGTTGCAATAACGCCCGCGGTGAAATCGGGAACGGGGGCATGGCAGGTGGCATCCGCCGGAATCGTTTGATTCACCGAACAGGCGGTAATGACCGGCGGCGTGAGGTCTGGCATCGTTTCATAAGCGCCCATGTCCACGCCCGAGCCCTGGGGCCGCGAGGCGCCCAAAATGTCCGTTGCCGGCGCGCCGTTTGCCGTGCCGGTGTCGACGCAGGGAGAAGCCGTCTGCAGCCGCAGGTCGCCCGGTGCGGCCAGGAACAGCGGATTGGCGCTTCTGTTGCCTGCGCCCGACCAGCCACCCTGCACGCACGAATAGGTAACCACCGGGTTGCAATTACTGTAACCGTACATTTCCGGGCCGGCACCCGCCGAGTCGCCCCAGAGAATGCAGTTCGTCAGCACCGGCGAACAAGAGCTCATATTGCACATCCCGCCGCCGTTGGAGGCCATGTTCCCGGTGAATGTGCAATTTGTCAGCACCGGCGACGAATGGGCGTAATTATAGATTCCGCCACCGACGGTGCTGGTCGTGTTTCCGGCGAAGATGCAGTTCGTCAGCGTCGGCGAGGAAGTCGTGTTGAGCATTGCCCCCGCGCAATAGGCTGAATTTCCGGTGAACGTGCAGTTCGTCAGCGTCGGCGAGGAGTGTGAAAAATTGGTCATTGCACCGCCGGAGCACGTGTCGGGCATTATGGTGCCCGTCGGCCGCCCTGTGCTCGCGTTGCCTGTGAACGTGCAGTTCGTCACCATCGGCGAAGCAGCCTCATTGTACATCCCGCCGGCGTAGTCCGGGGTGCGGTTGCCTGTGAACGTGCAGTTCGTCACCGTCGGCGAAACAGAATAATTGTACATCCCGCCGCCGTTGGTGTTGCTGCCACTGGAATACCCGTGAGCGACGTTAAAGCCGTCAAGCGTGGCGTTGTTTGCGCCATTGACGCAGCGGTGCGTGTCCTGGCCGTCAATGCTGGTGACATTGGCGGACCAGTTACGCTGAACCCGCGCGCTTTCCGTCCCGGCGAAGCCGCCGTAGAGCGCCACGCCGCTCTTCATCGTCAGCACCGGGCTTGTCGTTGCGGTGTAGGTGCCCGCCTTGACCCACAGCTCGCCGCCGGAGGCGGCATAGGCCGCGTCCGCCCCGGCCTGGAGTGTCTTGTAGGCCGTGGCCCAAGTTTGCCCGTCGGGCGTGGCGGCCGTTGAGGCGGCGTCCACCCTGAAAATGCCCGCAGCCCAGACCGGCCCGCCGCCCGTCAGGAGGAGTCCCCCGACCAACAAGAGCACCCACGCCCCCACCACGGTCCCGCTTTGTTGACGCATGACCAGGCCCTCCATAGATTCCAAAGTCACCGCTCACCCGCGCCGGGGACAGCCCCGTGCCGAACCGGCACCGGGGCAACCCCTCGCATGCCAGCCAAGATCAGTTTATACCTGTAGATCTAGGGTGTCAAGATCTTTCTTTTCCCGCCCTGTGACAGGCCCAACGCCGGTTAAACACGCGGCGGATGACCTGTTGAGCCAAAGTGCTGCGCGGTGGTTGTCGGGAACGGTGAAACTCGACAGCATGCTGTGGAAAGCGAAATTGGACACGGGTGAAGTTGGTGCGTCTGGGCCGGAACAGACGAAGAATTCTTAACCACGGAATACCTGGTGCAGCGGAGCCGCAGCCAAATGAGATTCCACGAAAACCAAGACCAGTGTGGGGCAGACATTCCTGTCTGCCGTTCT
>CAIXUF010000268.1 GCA_903922535.1 Candidatus Hydrogenedentota bacterium | reverse complement strand
TCCTTTTTCGTGCCCAAAAACGTCCGTCTTGTACAGTAAATTGTACAGTAAAACTCGGACAGCACCGAAAGGGACCCCAATATTAGGAAGGCCTGCCTTCCGCAATACAACCTCCTCGAATAGACCCTGGCATACCAGCACGGCGGATGTGCTGCTATCCTCGGCACATCCGCCTGCGCTTCTGCCGCCATGCCATTGCCAAGTTTCGCGAACACGACTAACAGCCATGATCGCACTGTGCTAAGAATCCTCGGCGGCACACAACACTCTCCTCGCATAACACTGTCCTCTATGACCACGTGGATAGAGTCCACTGTAATTGTCCAGTTTGAGCATGCCCGGCAAGCATGGCGAAGTGCCACCGTAGGCTTTGATCAGCGCACAGAATGGCGCGACGCGCCGTCTATATGAACAGGAGACAAACACTGGCAAGTGACAGACAACAGGTAATGCGCACGCGCAATCCCAAAAGCAGGGTTCCAAGCGTATGGAGGGAATTGAGATGACAAGGCGGTTTACGAGCATCTACGCAAAATGTGGGTTGGAAAACGTGCCGGAGGTGCGAGTGTTCCTTGAAGCGCATCCTGAGATGCCCGCCACTCCAAACCATATCGAAAAGGACATCCCGCGATGAGTGCCAGACCGCCTGAAAACACCGAAGGCCAGGCTTCGGACAGCACGCTGTATGTTGCGCCCCGCCGCCTGGCCGAGCGCTGGGACTGCTCGCGGACGACCGCACAGCGCATCGCCGATCGCGCCGGCATCACCAAGGTCTATCTGGGAGAGGGCAGAAACGGCACCGTCCGTTACCGCCTGGACGAGATACAGGCCTATGAGGAGGCGCGGCGCGCGACTTCAGGGGTTCACTGATCCACCATTTCACCGAAGCGCCATTCCGGCATAAAAAGACTGCGGCAGGTCCCGCCGGAATGGCGCTTCATCGTCCCCGGTCAACTGTGCCCGTTGTTTACGATCAAGCGCAGCTGGGGACGCCCCTGGCGGCGCGGTTCCGGCGTTTCATCGACCGGCGCCTCATTGTCGAATTCCACGCTCTGCAGCAGGGACTCGGGCAACAGGGCGGCATAATGGCGCCGGCAAATCTCGGGCGAGTTTCCCATGAGGGCGGAAATCTTGTACAGGCTTTCGCCCTTCATGGCGAGGTGGCTCCCGAAACTGTGCCTAAAATCCAGGCATCCCCATTTTAGTTCGGCCGCCTGGTTCACCGCCCGCAGACACTGGGAGAAGTTGTCCGGATTCCAGCGGCAGCCCGTGGGGGTGGAGAAGTACCAGTTGCCCGGGACCGGGGGCGCCTCGTATGCATCGAGATAGGCCCGGAGGGCCCTGCTCACAGGCACGGCCCGGTTCACTTTCGTTTTGGGCTCCCAGAACGCGCCGTCCACGGTCTTTGCGTGCACCCGGATGACGCCGTGGATTCCGGCGGACAGGTCGACGTCCTCCCGCGTGAGCCAAAGGGCCTCCTCCCGGCGGAGCCCCGCGTAAATATACAGGGCCGCCATGGTCCGGAGCATGGGGTGCTCTTCAAGCGCCTTGAGCTGTTCTTCGATCTGCGCCCGGGTCAGGAAACGGATTTGCGGCGCGCGCTCGGCATAGCGCTTCACTCGCGATGCGGGATTCAGTCCGCCGGGCATGCGCACGCCGCGTTCCTCCATCGCCCAGTTGAACAGGCGCTGCAGCAGTTCCCGGTAGCGGTTTGCCGTCTTGGGCTGAAGGTCGTGCCGCCGGACCCGTTCCAGGATGAATTCGGAGATCTGGGCGGTGGTGATCTGTTCGAGGTGGAGTGCCTCGATTGCCGGCTCGCGCAGCCGGCCGTCGACGGGCACGCGCAGCGCCTTCGGACTGCGGCGTCCGTACGCAAGCTCCGGGCAGATCGGGCCGAACATCTTGCGCAGGCTGGACAGGTCGGCG
>CAIXUF010000267.1 GCA_903922535.1 Candidatus Hydrogenedentota bacterium | reverse complement strand
TTTCAAGATATGAAAGCCGCATTTTCCGCCATGTCATTGCATACCTGTGGTGTCTGGCGGCGGTCTTGTGGGCCAGCCCCGTGTTTGCGGCGACGATTGTGGTCGCTTCCGGGGGCAGCTTGGAAACCGCAATAACGACCGCCAACGGCAACGCGGACGCCTCGAACACAATTCAACTTCAGGGCACCTCGTATACGGTTAACGGTTCACCAACATCAATCTCCAAAGCGCTTACCATCACATATGCACCGGGCAATACCTCGCCAATTCTGATTAACAAAACGTCAGGAAGTTCGTACGTGCTCAGTTTGACTCTCACGTCCGGCACGGTCTCCATCATTGGCTATTCTTCCGCATCCCCGATTACCGTCAAAAGCAGCGTGACCCGCAGGGACGTGCTCAGAACCAGCAGCACCAGCAGCACCTGCAACGTAATACTGACCAATGTGGTGCTGGCGCGCCTGACAAGCGGGACCGCCAGCACCGGCAAGTACATCAACTTTCCCAATGCCAACACGGCACAGCCCCATGCATTTACCAATGTTTCGTTTACAGGTGGCGCCACAGGCAACACCTCGGCCATCGTTTCGATTGGGAGTGTGACCGGCGGGACCCCGCCCCAGACGCTGGTCACCATGAACAACGCCGATTTTTCCCAGGCCAGCGGAACGGGCGTACGGTTCTTCTTCGGCCACGTCAACCTGACGGCAACCAATTGCATTTTGGCAAGCACCGCGACCGGCAATGCCGTCGTTTTGGACAGCAATGGCACCGGTTCCGCAAATTCGCTCCTGGTTTTCAAAGACTGTTCATTCCGGTCGGGCACGTCAAATCTGCTTAACGGTCTTGACGCGGCCTCGACCTTCCGTTTTTACCGGCCGACGTTCCTGGGCCGTTGCGGTTCCATTGCGTTTGGCTACGGCACCACGACGTCCACGGTTGAAATCTACGGGAGCAACGACGACGGCACCCCCCGGGCATCGAAGACCGATTTGACGCCGATGTTTGCCGCGGGCACAGGGCTTCTGGCCCAGCCAAGAGCGGGAACCCTGCTCCTTCAGGATCTGACCGCAACGCAGGGCGGTTCGAGCGGATTCGTCAATTCCAGCGGCGGCAGCCTCACGGGAAATCCCTCCATTCAGATGAACCGCTGCCTGTGGATGAATGGCGCGGGACAGTATTTATGCGGCGCGACCGGGGGCGCCTTCGCGCCTTTACTTGCCGCAACAAACACGCTTTGGGCCGGAACCACCTCCGCGACCGCATGGATTGACTTCAGCGGATCACAAACCGGCTCTTCCGGCCAGATACTGCTCCGCAACGACACGCTGGCCGGCACACTGACAGGCGCATCCTCCGAACTCGTTCATTTCAAGACAGGCGCCACGGACACCATGTTGGCGGACGCGGTGGCCATGGACGCTTCCGGCACAACGACGGGCTATGCCTCGCAGGGCACCCGGCCGCTGGTGCTGGCATCAAGCGGCGGGCCGTCCGTTGTTTGGTCGTCGCAACACCCCACCACGGCATGGTTGGCGGGCGTCGCGGCGGGAACGCTGACACTCAACCCGTATCTTGACATCACGGGACACGAGACAGGCTCTTCGGCCGGCCTGGGCCGCGCCGGGAACACGACGCAAACCTATGACGTGGATGCGGAAGCCCGGCCTCAAGGCGACCCGATGAACGATATCGGGGCCGACGAAAGCGCTCTTCTGAAGGGTCCGGTGGTGTCATCGGTGGCCGTCCAAAGCGGTTTGGCGGTGGACGTCACTTTCAACCGCCCGATGGGGACGGGGGCAACCACCGCCGCAAATTACACGCTTTCCGGAACGGGCAAGGGCAGTCTCGCGGCAACTCCGTCGAGCGTGGCGCTGGTCAGCGGCAACACCTACCGGCTGACGTGGACCACCGGGGAGATGCGGCAGGGCGGCGACATTACGATTACGGTCACCGCGGCGAATGTTCAGGACTTTTCCGGCAACACCATGGGCGCGCAGAATTCCGGAACGCAGACGGGTGGGGGGATCGGTGTTTCGCCAACAGCGGCGACGATCACGCCCACAACATCCAGCCCGACCAACAGTGCGACGGTTAGTTTCACCGTGGCCTTTGGCGAAAGCGTCCAGAACTTCACGAACGCCCCGGATCTGGTCATCTCTCAAACGGGCACACTGGGGCATTCTGGCGTGACGATTTCCGGGGGGCCGCAGAATTACACGGTGAGTGTGACGGGCGTCACGGGGGATGGAACAGTGGCGCTGGCGGCCAGTACGGCATCAGATATTCAAGATTTGGCGGGCAACCCCCTGGCATCAAGCGTGACGAGCGCCCCTGTGACCGTTGACCACAGCGCGCCCGCCGCGACAGCAACGTCCATAACCCCAAGTCCGACCAACGGCGGAACCGTCAGCTTTACGGTTGATTTTTCGGAGAGCGTTCTGAACTTCGGCACCGCCGCGGATTTGGTGATTGCCAAGACCAATACCGTGGCCTACACGGGGGTAACGTTCTCCGGCGGCCAGCAGAGCTACACGGTGAACATAACAGGCATCACGGGTGACGGCACCATCTCGCTCGCCGCGAACATGTCCTCCGACATCACCGACGCCGCGGGCAACGCCCTGGGGTCCAGCGTTGCGAGCGGCACCGTTACCATAGACCACACCGCCGCCGTCTGCAACGTGATTACGCCCACGACGTCAAGCCCCACAAACGCCGGCACGGTAAGTTTTTCGGTCGGATTCAGCGAAAGCGTTGTCAATTTCAACGATGCCGCCGACCTGGTTGTCACTCAGACTGGCACTGTGGCGCACACGGGGGCCGCGATTTCCGGAGGGCCCCAAAACTACACGGTCAGCCTGACCGGAGTCACGGGCGACGGGACCATAAAACTTGGCGTGAGCACGTCGTCTGACGTCAAAGGTCTGGAGGGCGCTTCGCTGTCCGCGAGTGTTACCAGCGCGGCCGTCACGGTTGATCATACACCGCCAACCGTGTCCGCGGTTCACGTGCAGACAGGGTTGACTGTTGACGTAACCTTTGGCGAACTGATGGGCTCGGGCGCGGCCACGGCATCCAATTACACCGTATCCGGAGCGGGCAAGGGCAGTTTGGCCGCCAACCCACCGGTGCCGCCTTGGTGAGCGGCAGCACATACCGGCTGACATGGGCGTCGGGAGAGATGTTCAACGGGGGTTCCGTCACCATAACGGCGGCGAATGTTCAGGACTTGGCCGGCAACACGGTGGGCACGCCCAACAGCGGGACGCATGCCGGCGGTGGAATCGGTGTTGCGCCCACGGTTGCGATGTCGTCCACGGCAACCAACCCGACCAAGACATCGCCCATTCCCGTGACCATCACCTTCAGCGAAAACGTGACGGGATTCGATGAGACCGACATTGTTGTCGGCAACGCCACCAAGAGCGGCTTCCAGACCGGCGATGCGGCGCACTACAGCGTTAATCTCGTGCCCACAGGGCAGGGGCCGGTGACGGCTGACATAACAGGCGGCGCGGCCACGGACGCGGCCGGCAATCCGAACACGGCTGCGGTGCAATTGAGCCGGGTTTACGACAGCATTGCCCCGACGGGGTCCATGAGTTCGACGACCTCCCCGTCCACGAACGTGTCCCCCATTCCGGTGTCCATCACATTTAACGAATCCGTAACCGGATTTGACATCACGGACATTTCCGTGGCCAACGCAACGGCGGGCAGTTTTGCCGTGATTGACGCGTCCCATTACACTGTGAACCTTACCCCCTCCGCCAACGGTGCCGTGACCGCGAATATTGCCGCGGGCGCGGTCAGTGATCCCGCCGGAAATCTGAATACAACGGCCCTTGCATTTTCCCGGACATACGACACAGTGTCGCCGACGGTGGCCATAAGTTCCACAGCAGGTGATCCGACCAACGTTTCCCCGATCCCCGTGACGGTGACATTCAGCGAGCCTGTAACCGGCTTCACCGGAGATGACATATCGCCGACAGATGCGGTGGTCGCAAATTTCCACTCGACGGACGCCTCCCATTACAGTTTTGACCTGTACCCGTCCATCAACGGCACGGTTTACGTGGATATCGCAGACGGCGTCACCCAAGATGCGGCGGGTAATCCCAACGTTGCCGCAACACAGTTCAGCCGCAACTATAACAACGTTCAGCCGACGGTGACCCTGGACTCGTTTGTTTCAAGCCCGACGAACAGTTCCCCCATTACCATTGGTGTCACGTTTAGTTCGGATGTCACAGGATTTGACATCACCGACGTGATCGTAACGAACGCGACCAAGAGCAATTTTGCCGGGACCGGCGCCGATTACACCCTGGACCTTACACCCGTCGCGCAGGGCAACGTGATGGCCGCGGTTCCCGCAAGTGCGGCCCAGGACAACGCGAAGAATTGGAACACGGCCTCCAGCACGCTGACGGTCCTCTACGACTCAACGCCGCCCGCGGGAACGATGCTCATAAACAGCGGCGCCGCCTCCACAAACAGCAGGGGGGCATCGTTGACATTCGCCGTCACCGATGCGGGCGGTTCTGGCGTTGCGCTCATGAGTTTCAGCAATGACGATGCCACCTACACCGCCTGGCAAACCTACGCGGCGGCCGCATCCTGGAACCTGTCGGCCGGCGACGGCGTGAAAACGGTGTACGCGCAGTTCCAAGACACGGTGGGGAACGTGTTCAAGACCAGTTCAACCATTACGCTGGACACGGCGGCGCCCACAGGCACCGTCGGCATCAACACGACAACGCCGGGGTATGTGAAAACAACCGCCGTGACCCTTGCCCTGGCCTCGGCCGACGGCACCGGTTCGGGCGTGAGCGTGATGCGCTTCAGCAATGACAACTCCACTTGGAGCTCCTGGGAAACCGTCGCCGCAAGCAAAGCCTGGACACTCTCCACCGGCGACGGTGCGAAGACCGTTTACGCCCAATATCGGGACGCCGCGGGCAACGTGTCCACGACCTGCAGCGCCGGCATCACGCTGGACACGGCGGCGCCCACGGGCACCATCAGCATCAACACGACGACACCGGGTTTTGTAAAGATGTCCGCAATAACCCTTGCCCTGGCCTCGGCCGACGGCGCCGGTTCGGGTGTGACCTTGATGCGTTTCAGCGACAACAACACGGCTTGGAGCGCCTGGCAGTCCGCCGCCACGAACAAGTCGTACACCCTGCCCGCCGGTGACGGTGTGAAGACCGTGTATGTCCAGTACCAGGACGCGGCGGGGAACGTGTCCTCCAGCTACAGCGACACCATCAAGCTGGACACCACGCCGCCCACAGGCACTGTCAGCGTTAGCGCAGGCGCACTGTATGCAAACCAGGGCAATGTCACCCTGACACTGTATTCCGACAACGACGGCGGGTCGGGCGTGACCCTGATGCGTTTCAGCAATGACAACTCGGCCTGGGGCTCCTGGATTGCCTACGCGGGGACGGCGCCGTGGACCCTGGGTTCGGGCGACGGCCTGAAGACCGTCTATGCGCAGTATCAAGACGTTGCGGGGAACGCTTCCACGGCCACCATCAGCGACACCATCACGCTCGACACGGCCCCGCCGGGCGTGACGCTTACCACCACGACGGGCGGCGCGACCAGCGCGGCGTCGTTCACCGTGACGGCGACCTTCACCGAACCGGTGTACGGATTTGACGCGGGCGACTTGGCGGGCCACGTGGGCAACGGCACAGTCAGCGCCCTGACCGGCGCCGACGGGGACACGGTCTACACGTGGACCATGACGCCCGCGGCCCAGGGCAGTGTGACGGTGCAGGTGCCCGCCAATGCGGCCCAAGACGCTGCGGGGAACAACAACGGCCCCTCGAATGCGCTTACGGTGATCTATGACTCCATCGCGCCTGTCGGCACGATGAGCATAAACAGCGGCGCCGCCAGCACGGCCAGCGCAGGCGTGACGCTGAACATGAGCATCACGGACACCGGCGGCTCGGGTGTGGCGGAAATGCGCATGAGCTTCAGCAACACGGACACCGAGGGTTCGTACAGCGGCTGGCAGCCCTATGCGGCGACCACTTCATGGAACCTGTCCGCCGGTGACGGTGTAAAGACCGTGTGGGGCCAGTTCAAAGACCTGGCCGGCAATGTGCTCAAGGTCAACGACACCATCACGCTGGACACGGCCGCGCCCACGGGCGCCATCAGCATCAACGCCGGCGCGCAATACACGAACACGCGCAATGTCACCCTGACGCTGTCGGCGGACGACGGCACGGGCACGGGCGTGACGCAGATGCAGTTCAGCGATGACAACAGCACCTGGAGCGGCTGGGAGACATACGGCACCGGCAAATCCTGGACCCTGCCCACCGTTGACGGCATAAAGACCGTGTACGTCCAGTACCGGGACGCGG
>CAIXUF010000266.1 GCA_903922535.1 Candidatus Hydrogenedentota bacterium | reverse complement strand
TCCATCCTGTTCATCCATGTAAGAAACGGATTTCTTGTCCCGTTTGTTCGGTTGTTTGTTTGGATACAGGAGTTAGAACAGAAATGCGAATCTCTTGCAAGGCACTCGGGGCGATCTGGGCAGTCGTCCTGGCAATCGGCCTGGGCGGGGGAATTCCGGCGCACGCCGATTGTACCGGCAACGTCTTTTCCAGCGGCGATTTCGAGTCGGGCCTGGGCACCGGCGCCAAGGCCTGGATCAAGACGCCGCTCACGTCCGCCGTGATTGACACCTCCGGCAAAGGCAAACTCACCCCCAAGACATGCGCTGTGTTTCAGCCGCCCGCGTTCACCCCGCCCGTCCCGCCCGTGCCCGCGGGTGACTTGGAACTGCGCTACAACGTATCGCTGAAGCAGCCCAACACGACCATCACCGAAACCCTGACCTTTGCCCGGACCACGCTCAACTTTGCCGCGCAGCCCACCCTTTATTTGTGGATGCAGACGCAGGCCGGCGGTGCACCGGGCACGGTCACCGTCACGGTGGACGGAGGGGCGGGGCTGAATCAGGTGGACACGTTCTCCCCGCCGGCGAATTGGAGCACCCCGCATTCGATTCCCTTGACGGATACGGCCTTTCAGACCGCGTCGGTCACTGTGGTCATCAAGGCAGTCACATCTACCGATACGGACACCCCGTCGCTTTTCTTGCTGGGTGCGGCCGAGTTTTCGGACACACCGCTGAGCACCCCAACCGCGGCGGCGTTGCCTTTCAACTCGGCCTCCTATGCCGAGGATTCGAGCGTTGCGGTCGTTTCGGGCTACGCCGTGCCGAAGAAATTCAACGACCCCGCCCTGGGTTTTGCGGCAACTGGCAACAACATTTACCGCTTTGGCGGCATTGGCTATCCCACAGTTGCCTGCAATTTGACCACGATCCCCGGCAGCAGCGGCGCCGTTGACCATCTGCTGGTCGTGTCGAGCACCACGACCGCGACGGCGACCGACCCGTTGGTGAAGGTGGGGGAGGTGGCCGCGTCGGACACGGCTTCGACCACCAAATGCGCCCACGTCACCACGACATTGACCGCCATGCCTTTCGGCAAAGTGGCGTTCCGGTCAACCATCGCGGCGCAGACCCTGCCGGCGACATCGACCGTCTTCCTCATGGACAACGTGTCCATGACCTACGCGTGCAAGGCCCTCACCGACCTGTTCGCCGCCGCCACGCCTTCCGTGCCCGTGCCCGAAGTGCTGAGCGACGGCGATTTTGAGGGCACGGGAACCGTCCCTTGGCAAACGGCCGCGCCCCTCGCGACCACCCAGTCCATCGTCGTCACCACGGCGGACGCCTGCTCCACCACCCATGCGGCCGTATTCGAGGCGTTAAGGGTGCCCGAGATTACCCTGTCGCAGAAGGTGGACGTGCCGCTCGTCCCGGGAGTGTTGACGTTCTACCTGAGCGTTCCGGCGGGCAACGGCGCCACAGACACCTTTGATTGCCTGGTCAAAACCAGCGCCGGGACTTCCACAGTGTTGCTGGATTCGACCTCGGGCCCCGGCTCCGGCAGCTACGGGCTCCACTCCATCACCCTGGGCGCATCCTACCTCGGCCAGACCGGGGTCACCTTCACCTTCCGCGCCCGGTTTGGCAGCGGCCTGCCTGCCCAGTTTTCCCTTGACGACGTGTGCCTGGTCTCGGCCATCGCCAGCATTTCGGACTGGACATACAGCGTGTCTCCCTTCGTAATCGGTCCGGGGCAGTCCGCAACAGTTCTTGTCTCGACCCTATCCGGCAATCTGGCGGGCATGAACCTCGTGCTGCGCATGATGCCCGAAATCCCGCAACTGGTGACCGTCTCGACCCAGCCGTACATCAATTATCCGCTGGTCGTCGATCCCAACAACACCGGCGCTGTGAAGGAGGCCGTGGCAAAAATATCCTTCGACGGCCCCTTCAACCCCGCCGCCGACGGACCGCTCATCTGCACGGATGGCGCGCCGAACTTCATGCTGTTGCTGGACGGCAACATTGTCCCCGGCCCGTTGTCCAACCCACCCGTTCCGACCCTTCCAACCCCCCTGAACAAGCCGCTGATTATCGACACCGTGGCCCCCGAACTGTATGTGAGTGGGCCAAATGTGCCGTACGTGACCGCCAATGACTCCTCATACACGAACATGGCGTCCCCCCCCACAGCACTAGGCTCCTGGCCGGGGGACTACATTCCGTCGTCCTCGGGCGTGGGCACGCTGGCGAACGCCGATTTGTATTGGTTCATTGGCTATACACAGGTCAATGGCTATACGCCGTCCACCAACCCCGTTTTGACCATGCAGGTTCATGCACAATTCGCGGACCGATTTCCGACCGATGCCAACGGAATCTATAGCGTGACCCCGTCGGGGTTTGACACGGCGAACGCGCTGATGATTGGCGGGGGCGTGCCGACCTATGTTTCGCCGGACCCGACGGTTGGCGGCGTGGTGTTGGTGCTGCCGCCGGTATACTGGCAGTTTGAGGCGGCTGGTCCCTGCCGCTGGGCGCTTATGCCGGGCGCGCAGGACCGGGCGCTCAATAAGTCAGTCATATACGATCCGGGCTCATACAGCTACAAGCCACTGGACCACACCATCAATGCATGGTACTTGGACGTGCCCGTGGCCGTGCTTGAATCGTCCAGCACGACCAGCAACACACAGACCGTCACGCCCCGTTTTGACTGGAGCCTACGCCCTTCCACGGGACTCACGTGGAACCAGGAGAACCCGTGCCGCTCACAGGCGCTTTTCCAGATTTGGACGCTAGACCCGGCCACCGGAGCGCCGGTGTACCTGACCAGCGACTGGGTCCTGGCAACAGGTCCCATTGTTCCGCAAACGTTCGTGAGCAGCACGATGACGGTAGGGGACCTTCTTGCCCTAAACCGAAGCAACGCTTCGCAGAGTCACCAGTTGTTTATCCGCATTGCCGGTGCCAACGAGGCGGGCAACATCCAGCAGGGCAACTTTGCCACGGCCACCTGGATCAACGGCACGAACCAGGGGAACGTGGCGGTGGACACGGACCTGGGCGTGCGGCTGTCGCACGTCAACACCAACGGCGACATACTGGCCGGTCGCGACTTTGGCGGCATGGAGCGTGTCCCGTTGCCGTCGTTCGATGAGTCATTGGGTCTGGGCGCGCACGTGCAGGGGATCGTGTCGATGGCCGTGCGTTACCCGGTCGCCGCAGTGGGTGTTCAAGTTAACTGGAAGCTCTACGAGGACGGCACCCTGGTGGCCCTGGGCAGTGCAACCCCCGGCAACGCGGACCAGCCCATGTCCTTCACCATCCCCGACCTCTTGCGCATACCCTATCAGACCACCCCGGTGACCGTCAGGCTTTCCACCTGTACGGTTGTCCTGGATCCCGCGCAGAACTGGGGTGCGTTCCTGCGTGTCGGTCCGGACGGGGTCCAAAACCGCCTGGGCGACGAGGGAAAGACGAAGGGACTCAACCGCCAACGCGAAGTGCGGTACACGCTCGTGGCGCAGACTGTGGCCACGATTCCCGATGCGACCACCGGCATACCGCTGTCCATCGTGGACCCGACCCCGGCCTCCGCTGAATTCTCCATCTACGTGCGTGACATGCAGGACAAGGCGCGCGAAGAGCAGCCCGTGCGCATTTACGAGAGAAAGTGACGATTGACGGCGAAGCAGGGCATGGACGGGGGAGGCGAAGAAGGGGATGTCTTCTTTTCTGACTTCTGGATTCTGAATTCTTGTCCTCCCGCGTTTGCACCGGTGGCGAGCGGCTGTGCTACAATGCGGCCGCATCCTTTTGGATGGCCCGGCTTCGCCGAAGCGGCCACGCCGCGGCAGGCGGCCGTGCCACACTTCGGCCACACTTTGGAGGGCTGACCATGCCTCGTTTTTACAGGGTTGTTTTTGCGGTTCTGGCGCTTGCCGCGCTTTCGGTGACGGGCTGCGCCCGCGCGGCGCGCGACACGACGGGTTTTGCCGTTCATAAGGAAGCGACCGTCAAGGCGCCCTTCGAGCAGGCCTGGCAGGCGACCAAGTCTGTTCTGCGCGATCAGGGCTACAACATTTACACCCGGGACAAGCGCGGCACCTTTGTGGCCTACACGGACATGCACCGCTTCCTGCTCGTGCAGCCGCGCCGCATCAAGTACAACGTCGAGGTGAAGCCGGTGGACAAGGAGCAGACCTCGATTTCGGTGGAGGCCGTGCGCCAGGTCTACGGTGTCACGCTGCTGACCTATCCGGACTGGCACGACCGCAAGCTGACCGACGAAAGCGCCGCTGCCAAGCTGGTCGAGGCTGTGGAGGCCAAGATTGCCGGGGGGGACGCGGCAAAGCCCGCCGCCGGGGCCAAAGACGCCAAAAGCTGACACAACGGCGCAAAGCCGTTGACAAGGTTATCAGAAACGCCGCTCACCAGAGCGGCGTTTCCTTTTTCTTCTTGCGGCGGCCATGCCCCGGCGCTATGGCATGGGCGTCCCGGCCGTGTTCCCCCCGTTGCGAAGTTCCACTTCGCAATGTCCCTGTCTTCGAAGCGGTGTTTCGCAGGCTGGCGGCACCGCCACAACACGCAGCACCGGCATCCCCCATCAAACCCCATTGACTTTTCGCCCAATCTCCCGTATAAGATTAGTGTGTGGTTTATGGGTGACCATCAGACGGGGGTGTGCCATGATTAGATGTGTGTGCATCGGATGTTCGGCGGTGGTGGACGTCAATGACGACGCGGCGGGTACGGCCGTCATTTGCGCCAGATGCGGCTATGTTGTCCAGGTACCCGAAGGGTCCGGGCGGGGCGCGCCGCCCAGGGGCCAGCGCCCCCGCAGCCCAAGGCGGCAAAGCCGCAGGGGCAGGATCGGCGCGCCCAATACGTGCTGGGCGGCATGTACGGCCTGTTTGTGCTGTGCCTTCCCTTTTCCTTGGCGCATTCGCAGGACAGTTCTCCCCTGTGCCTGGCCCTGTTTGCGATCAACCTGATGCTTGCCACGGCCGCCGGTTTCCTGTTCTTTGCAGGCATGCACACGCCGGACTACCTGACGGAGTGGCTGCGCATGGAGTTCACGCGGCTGCGCGTCGCGCTGCTGTTGCTGCCGCTGACGGTGCTGGGGTATGCGCTGGCCCTGCACATCTACAGCCCGTGACCTGACCCATCATTGCGGACTGTGTCCCCACACAGTGGCACGGACGTTCTGCCCGTGTTCGGGGATGTCGTCGCGCGCTGGCAGACGGGGTGGGAGGCCATGCCACGGGAGGATCTACGGCCGCATGCGGAAGCGCTCAAGCAGGTCGTGAAAGCCCCGCAGGTCCAGCGGATGGGCCACGCCGGTGTAAAAGAGATGTGTGGGGCAGGCGCAGTCGCTGCTGCCAAACCGCGCCGGCCCCGGCTGAAACAAAGCCCCGACGGCCTGCGCCAGCGCGCATTCCTCCCGCCTGGAAGAGCGCACGGCCAGTGCCTCGGCGCGGTCTGCCCGCGCCCGCAGATAATCCACATGCCAATGAAACTGTTTGCGCAGGCGCACATGCCGCGCCATGCGCGCGGCCAGCCCGCGCATGGCTGAGCCAACGTAGACATAGTGCCCCGCGGCGAAATCAACCGCGCCCAGCCCGCCCACGTCGATCCGGCAGGGCTCGGGCAGGCGCAGCAGGAGCAGGTAGGCGCCACAGTCCTGCGCCTCGCGGGTGATGCGCGGCCACGGGATGGGCAGCACGCGCACCGCTGCGTCGTCGAGCGTGAGATCGGTGTTCCAGCGCACCGACGCCGCAATAATCTGCACGTCCCGGCGCACGGTGCCCAGTGTTTGGGCAAAGTCCAGGTCCGTGTGGTAGTCGGGCATGAAACAGGACACGCGCGGCGTGTGCACGACGAACAGCACCGCGCAGCGTTGGCCTTCACGCGCGAGCGCGGACAATTCCTCCAGATGCCGTCGGCCCCGTTCCGTGATTGCGTCGGGGAACATGGCCACGCCGTTGCCGAAAAGGGTGCACGATTTCACCTCCAGCAGCAGATCGCCGCGCGGGTCGCGCAGCAGAAAATCGAAACGGCTGTGTCCGACGGGCACCTCGGCGCGCACCACTTCGGCCTTCTCCAGCCCCGGAACAAGCCGCGCTTCCAGCAGCCGCCGCGCGACAAGGTTGTTCCAGTGCGTGTGCAGCATGACGGGATCGCCGTCGCGCTCGACGCCCGCCACCACGAAGGGCTGTTTTCCCGCCGTGGGGGACAGCAGCAGCGTCGCCCCCGGCAGCAGCAGTTCGCGCAGGCGTCCGGGGTTGGGCATGTAGGCGTCGAAAACGCCCAGCGCGGGCGATTCGGCCCGCACGATAAACCGGTTTGGCCGCGCAAGAAAGGTGGCGCGGACAGGCCCGGCGCCGGGAATGGGAAGGACATGCATCATGCGGCGATTGTACACTTTGCAGGGGGGGAGCGCATCTGCGCGAGGGTGAACCTCCCCCTAAATCCCCCTTCAAAGG
>CAIXUF010000265.1 GCA_903922535.1 Candidatus Hydrogenedentota bacterium | reverse complement strand
GTCAAAGTTGACGCCCTCGGCCATGTGCCGTTCGAGGAAGGCACGCTCCTGCACATGTTCCGTCATCAGGTTCGGATAGTAGTTGCCCGTGCACAGCGACGATTGCGGCGCCAGCGGCTTGCCGCCGGGCTTGGGAAGGTTGTGCGCGAACATCCAGCGCCGCCAGATATTCTGCGCGCGCATCCATCCGCCCTTGTAGAACTGGAGCACGATCATCGGGCCGCGCACTTCCTCGCCCGGATGCAGCGTGAAATGCGTCAGTTCCTGTCCGGCCCGCAGTTGGAGCCCGTTGGCGTCGTCGCGCGTAAACTGCGCGGCCCATTGCCCCGCCCAGCCCACCACGCAGATTATGCCCTGCCCCGGCCCTTCGATGTTGAAGTAGGGAAACGCCGACTGCGTGGGCCGTCCGCCCGTGTTGGCGATGCGTTTGTCCGTTCTTGGGGCCAGCGTTTCGGCATGGGGCTCATAGCTGTCGGGCACGCAGAGATCGCCCGTGTTGCTGTGCAGCGTGAACTCGCCCGCGTCGTCACGTTCGAAGCGCGTGTCCAGCGCCCGGATCTCGGAAAGGATGGGCGTGTCCGCCGTCCCCGTGTTTTTGAAATGGATGGTCCACTCGACCGTGGGGAAGTCGAGGTACTCCACGCCCGCGCAGCGGACTTGCAGCCCCGTGGCCGGGTCGGTGTAAAGGAGCGTGTGCTCTTTGCGGCCCGCATCCAACGGGCGGGACGCCCGTTCCGCTTTCCAGTGGGGCAGCAGTTCGCCCGAAGGGTGTCCGCCATAGACGAAGGATACGAAGGGCTCGGGCGTGTAGTCGCCCCGCTGCGTTCCCGTGATGGGCAGGTCGCCCAGCCACAGCGCCGTTCCGTCCGCCAGAGTCACCTTCGCGTCCGCCCAGTCCGCCTGGTCGCAGGAATACCCGTCGCCCCCGTCGCCCACCTCCAGCGTGAACGACATCGCGTTGGCCAGGTCCACCGACACCGGCACCGCGGGCACACCCTCGCGCACCACCCCGGAATGCCACTTCTCGGCATCGCCCGCGCGCACCGAGAACACGACGCTCCCGCGCCCGCCCGAGGTGTTGTCGTTCGTGTCCACCCCCGCCACGGCCTCAAAGGTCCTGCCCCGCTGCGGCAGATGGACCACCACCCTGCTCGGCGCGTGGCAATAGAGCCCGCGCACAAATTCCTTCGTGCCGAGGTGCATCGGCTTGCCGCCGCGCGCGTTCGGCTGGACGGCCCCATGGTTGGCCAGCACTTCCAGCCGCGCCTCCGCCGACGGCATCTGCCGCGCGCCGTCAAACTTCAACGCCACCCACCGCCCCGTTTCCTCCATCTCGGAGGGCAGCACCGTCAACGCCGTGGCCGGGGCCGATGCCAGGCACAACAGGACGGCAACCATCAATAGGATGCGTTTCATGAAGCGTTTCCTCCAAGTGTTGAGTTGCTTCTGGTCTGCAACGAGCGTAGCGCATTGCCCGGCATCCGCTCAATTGCCGCTGGAAGGCGCCGAATGCGCAAAGAAAAAAAACGAAGAACCCCGGCGTGCGGGTGAAGGGCGAAGGATAAAGTGCAAAGTGTTCTTCAGTCTTCATCCTTTGCACTTTGCACTTTCGCAGCACGGCCACCACAAGGTATTTCCCCCCTGTTGTGGCATGGTCTCGGGACCATGCCACTCTCGTCGTGTATGCGGTATGTCTCCATGGGAGCAGGGTGGTGGAGAGTGGTGGCGGATGTACAGCGAAAGGAAGAGGAGACCTG
>CAIXUF010000264.1 GCA_903922535.1 Candidatus Hydrogenedentota bacterium | reverse complement strand
TCCAGCAGCAGCAAATCCGCGTCCTGCAAAAGCACCAGCGCCAGCCGAAGCCGGGTGCGCTGACCGCCGCTCAGCGAACTGTAGGGCAGATTAAACTCGTCAAGCCGGAATCCCAGCCCCTGCAACACCTGGCGCACGCGCGTGCGGAAGGTGTAACCGCCGCGCACACTGAATTCATGCTGCAAATCGCTGTACTCGGCCAGCACCGACTCGTCGCCCTCGCCCATCTGGTGTTCCAGATGGTGCAGCGTCGTCTCCTGCGCGATCAGCTCGGCGAACGAATCCAGCACAATCGCCTCAATCGGCGTTTCCTCCGGCACCTGCGGCAACTGCGCCAGGCAGGCAAAGCGCATGCGCCGCATCCGCTCGATGACGCCCGAGTCGGGCTCCATTTCGCCCGTGATGATGCGGAAGATGGTCGATTTGCCCGTGCCGTTGCGGCCGATCAGGCCGATGCGCTCGCGCTCCTCGATGCGCAGGCTCACCCCGTCAAGCACGGGATCGCCGGCAAAGGACTTGGTCACGTTTTCCAGTCGTATAAGGCTCATGTCATGTCCGGGAATGTGGGATTGGAAGAAAAGAAAACCACGACAGCGCGCAAGTATACCGGAATTGCGGGCGAAGCGGCCAATTCAGTGGCCCGGCTTTGTCTTTGTCCGTGCCTGTCCGTGGCGGTTCGTGTCCGTCCGTGCTCCAGTTACAACGAACCCTTGCCCTCGCGCGTGAGCCGCCGATATACTCTGTTTTCATGAAGCCCGGCAAATCCAAAGCAAAGTCCCCACCCGTTGTCGAACGCCCCGACGACATCACGCGCATCGCCGCAGTCGCGGCGATGGCTGCCGTGCTGGTTGCGGTGGTCGTGCTTTACGCGCGTACGGCGCAGTTCCCCTTTATCCAGGGCGACGACTGGTCCATGGTCTCGCGGCATCCTGTGATCAAGGAGGGGTTGACGTGGCACGGCTTGGCGTGGTCGCTCACGCACGGCCTGTACGGCATTTGGATGCCCCTCACCGCGCTCACGCACATGACGGACATGAACCTTTTCGGCGATTGGGCCGGGGGACACCATCTGGTGAACCTGTTTTGGCACCTGCTGGCCGTGGTGGCGTTTTACGCCGCACTGCGCGTCCTGACCGGCGCGCGCGGTGCCAGCCTGCTGGCGGCCGCCCTGTTCGCTGTCCATCCGCTCGGGGTTGAGGACGTGGCTTGGGTGTCCAGCCGCAAGGATCTGGTCTGCGGCGTGTTCTTCGCGCTGGCCCTGTTGGCCCATGCGTGGTACGCGCGCCGTCCCGGCTGTCTCCGCTACGCCGTGGTGTTTGTTGCCGTGCTGCTGGCGCTGGCCGGAAAAACGAGCGCCGCACCCCTGCCGGCCATTTTGCTTCTGCTCGACGCATGGCCGCTGGGGCGGTTTCGCGCAAACGGTGACGCGAAAGGTTTTGCGCGGCGCGCGTTGTGGCTCCTGGCGGAGAAAATCCCCCTGGTGCTGCTCAGTGTTGCCGTGTCCGTGGTGACCTGGCGTGCGCAGCACGAAGTGGGCGCGATAACGGAGAAGGGCGTGCCGCCCTCCGCCGAGCGTGTGGCCGGTGTCGGCGTCAACTATGTACACTACCTGACATCATTCTTCTGGCCCTTCCGCCTGTCGCCCCAGCACCCCTTTCCGCCCTTCGTCCCGTGGAAAGTCATCGCGGCCTGGTGCCTGGTGGCGGTCCTGTCGGTTGTCGTGCTGGCCTTTCGCCGCAGGAGCCCGTGGCTGGCCGTGGGCTGGTTCTGGTTTCTGGCCGCGCTGGTGCCGGTGGTCGGCTTCCTGCCCTACGGTACCGTCCCCTATGCCGACCGCTACATGTATATTCCCGGCATGGGGCTGGCGCTGGCAGTCGTGTGGACCATCACGGCGCTGCCTTTGCGTCCCATCCCGCGCACATCGCTCTGTGCTGCGCTTGTTCTGGTTCTGACGGGGGTTTCCTGGGTGCAGGTGGGCATCTGGCGCGGCACATGGTCGCTCTATGAACAGAAGATGCGCGTCTATCCAAACGATGCCGCGACCTATTCCAAAGCGGCGGAATGGCTGGGCCAGAACGGTGATCCCGACCGGGCGATCAAGTGCGAGCGCGAGGCGGTGCGTCTGGCCCCGGACACAGAAGAGTACTGTTATAACCTCGGCACTGCCCTTATCGCGCGCAATCCTGAAGAGGCCGTCCAGTGGTTTGAGAAGGCGGTCCGCCTCAACCCCGATTACGGCCTTGCATGGGGCAATCTCGGCGTGGCGCTGATGAACCTCAAACGCCCCCAGGACGCGCTGGCCCCGCTCGGCGAAGCCGTCCGCCTTCAGCCCGGAAATGCCGTCCCCCTTGTCAATCTCGGCGCGGCGCTGCTGCGCACCGGCAAGAGGGAAGAGGGGCGTACCGCGCTGGAGAAGGCACTCGCTCTGGACCCGCAGAACGCCGCCGCAAAGGCCAATCTCCAACTGCTCCGTTGACGGCCGTTCCCCTTGTCTGGCGCGCACCGCGGACGCTATGCTTGCATGCAGGAACCGGGATTGTGTCCTCCAAAACGCCAAGACAGTGGACGGTGGAGACAGCGGGCATTGCGGCGTTGCCGCTGCTCGTGGCCGTTGTCTATGTCCGCACGGCCGGGTATCCCTTCATCGACTATGACGACGGCCCCATGATCTTTGATCATCCCGTGGTGGGCCGGGGATTGTCGTGGCACGGCCTGTTCTGGTTATTGACCCACGGCCTTCACGGCATATGGATGCCCGTCACCGCCTTCACGCACATGACCGACATGACCCTCTTTGGCTCCTGGGCCGGGGGGCACCATCTGACAAACGTGCTCTGGCACGCGCTGGCCGTGTTCATGTTCTACGCCGCGCTGCGCGCCCTGACCGGCGCGCGCGGCGCCAGTCTGCTGGCTGCCGCCCTGTTCGCCGCCCACCCGCTGCGCGTGGAGGCCGTGGCCTGGGTGTCCGGCCGCAAGGACCTCGTCTGCGGCGCGCTCTTCGCCCTGGCCCTGCTGGCCCATGCACGGTATGCGCGGCGTCCCAGTCTGGCGCGTTACGCCCTGCTCTTCGCCGCCGTGCTGCTGGCGCTGGCCGGAAAAACGAGCGCTGCCCCGATTCCCGCCGTCTTGTTCCTGCTCGACGCATGGCCGCTCGACCGCTTTCGCGCCGCCGACACGGGGGCGTTCCCGTTGCGTCGCGCCTTGTGGCTCCTGGCCGAGAAGATCCCCTTCGGCCTGCTGGCTATTGCCGTCATGGTGGTGACCTGGCGCGCCCAGCACGAGGTGGGCGCGGTGGTCGAGACGGGCGCGGCCCCGCCCCTGCAGCGCATGGCCGCCGTGGGCGGCCTCTATGTGCATTATCTGGCCGCGTTCCTGTGGCCCTTTGGCCTGTCGCCCCACTACCCCCAGCCCCCCTTTGTGCCCTGGAAAGCTGCTGCGGCATGGACTGTCGTGCTGGCCCTGTCGCTGTGCGCCTTGGCGGCCCGCCGCAGGTGCCCATGGCTGGCTGTGGGCTGGTTCTGGTTCCTGGTCTCGCTCATTCCGGTCATCGGTCTTATGCCCTACGGCAACACCCCCCTGGCCGACCGTTACATGTACCTGCCCGGCATGGGACTCTCCCTGGCTGCGGCATGGACGCTGTGGGGGGTGGGGGAGAGGCTGTCCCGGCACCGGGTCGGGAAGACCGTCGGCGTTGCGCTTGTTGTGATGCTCGTGCTGGCGTGGGCGGGGCTTTCCTGGCGGCAGACCGGGTTCTGGCGCGACACGCAGTCCGCCTTTGGCCGCGTGGTGCAACTCTACCCGAATGACGACCTGGGTCTGGCCAAAGGGGGGGATGCGCTGTACGCAAAGGACGACCTGCAAGGTGCTACAAGACTCTATCTGGAGGCGATCCGCCTCCGCCCCGACTGTCCGGACTGGAACTACAACCTGGGTAGCATGCTGGTCGGCAGCGATCCCGGCAGGGCGCTGCCGTTCCTTGAAAAGGCGGCGCGTCTGGCACCAACCCGTGGCGACATACGCACCAACATAGGATACGCCCTGCTCCAACTCAAGCAGCCTGCCGCCGCGCTTCCCCATCTGGAGGCCGGCGCGCAACTGGACCCCGACAATCCCAACGCCCACGTAAACCTGGGCGTGGCCTGCATGAATCTGGGCCGCAAAGAGGAGGCCCGTGCCGCCTTTCAACGCGCGCTGGCCCTGGACTCCGCCAACGCCGCCGCACAG
>CAIXUF010000263.1 GCA_903922535.1 Candidatus Hydrogenedentota bacterium | reverse complement strand
GTTTGCGCCCGGTTGAAGCGTGACAAGCATGATGGCGGTCGGCTTTCCGTTCAGGCGGCCGAAGGTGTTGTAGCTCAGCGAGCCCAGTTCCACGCGCCCCACGTCCTTGATGCGCACCGTGGAGCCGTCCGGCTCGGCGCGCAGGATGATGTCCTCGAACTGGCTGGGCTCCTTGAGGCGACCGCTGGTGGTTACGGGAATGGTGAACTCCACGTCTGCCACGCCCGGTTTTGCGCCGACCCGGCCCGCGGCATACAGTCCGTTCTGCTCGCGAACGGCGGTTGCCACATCGTTGACCGTCAACCCCTTGAGCGTGAGCCGGTCGGGGTTCAGCCAGATGCGCATCGAATAGTCCTTGCTGCCAAAGACCGTCACGTCGCCCACACCGGGCACGCGTTTAAGCGTGTCCAGCATGTAGATCATCGCGTAGTTGCTCAGGTACAGGTCGTCATATTCGGGGTTGTCGGACTTGAGCGAAATCACGCCCAGAAAGTTGCTCTGCCGCTTGGTCACGTTTGTGCCCTGGCGGACGACTTCCTGGGGCAGGCGGGGCTCGGCGCGTTTTAGACGGTTCTGCACCTCCACCGCCGCAATGTCGAGGTTGGCGGAAATATCGAAGGTGCACGTGACCCCGATGCTTCCGTCATTCGAGCATTGCGACTGGTAATACAGCAGATGCTCGATGCCGCTCAATTCCTGCTCGATCGGTGTCGCCACCGACTCGGCCACGGTCTCGGCATTCGCACCGGGGTAGACGGCGCTGATCATCACGGTGGGAGGGGTGATCTGCGGTGATTGCTCGATGGGCATGAAGAACATCGACGCAAGGCCGCACAGCACAATCACGATGGAAAGCACGGACGCAAACACAGGCCGATCTATGAAGAAGCGCGATATCATAACAGTACCTTACTGGGCCTTCGCCGGTTCGGCGGGAGGCGCGGCGGGAACGGGGTTCACGGGCATCCCCGGCATCATGATCTTCGCCAGTCCGTCCAAAATCACCTTTTCTCCGGGTTTGAGCCCGTCCAGGACGATCCAGTCCTGCCCCGTCCAGGCCCCCACGGTCACCAGTCGCCTTTCAGCCTTTTTGTCGTCTCCAACCACGTAGACAAAGGCACCCTTTGGCGACTGGCTGACGGAGCGCTGCGGGACCACGATCGTGTTCGGGCGCTCCCAGCCCCGCACATGGACCTTTACGAACTGTCCCGGCTTTATCCTTTTGTCTGCATTCTCAAAGGTGCCGCGCAGTTCCACCGTTCCCGTCTGTGTGCTGACGCTGGCGTTCTCATAATTAAGCTTGCCGCGGCTGGCGAACGTGCTGCCGTCCAGCAGGGTGACCTCGATGTAAGGCTCTGTTGCGCCCGAGGCCAGCACCACCGTGCCCTTTTCCACAGCTTCACGGGTGGCAAGGTATTCCTTTTCACTGACCTGGAAACTCACATAAATGGGGTCCACCTGCTGCATCACGGCCAGAAGGCTGTTCTGCCCGCTGTCCACAAAGCTGCCAATCTCCTTCAGCGCCTTGCCGATAAAGCCAGTGAGCGGCGCCGAGATTTCGGTGTAGCTAACGTCGAGTTCGGTCTTGGCCTGTTGCGCCTTGGCGAGCCGAAGCAACGCGACCGCATTGGCCTCCGCGGCGCGTTTCTGGTCGAGATCGGCCTGCGCTATCGAGCC
>CAIXUF010000262.1 GCA_903922535.1 Candidatus Hydrogenedentota bacterium | reverse complement strand
GGGGAAGGATTGAACCACGGTGGTCACGGCGGTGCATGGAGGAAAGAGGCGGAACCGAGATTGCCGCACTTCGTTCGCAATGACGGAATTTACTTCGCCCGCAATGGCGGAAATTGCACCACTCCCGTTGGGATTCTGTCGCGATTGAATTCCCGCCACGCCTTTGATTGCGCACCTACCCAATCTCCGTGAACTACCCTGGACCGTTGCCGCATTCGCCAAAACTGCCCCGTGCGGCCACGATGCAAGCAAGATTACAACTTCCCGTTCGGGTAGTCAAGCAGAAAAGGGCAGAAAATGGGCACGAAATCCACCAAGCCGGAAAGTCGGTCCCTGAGCTACGCCCCGGACCCACTGCGCATCCATATGACCATAGTGCGCGGGATTTCCCTCAGTAAGCGCCGCAGTCCAGGGCGGTTTCGATGAAGCAGCGGTAGTTGTCCACGGTCTTGGGCGCGAGCGGGGTGTTGATGGGGGCGGCCGTGGGCATGATGATGTAGCCGCCGCCGCGTTTGGCGGCGTCCATGCAGTTGCGTACCGCTTGGGCAACCTGCTCCGTCGTGCCGTGTTCGAGCAGCTTGAGTTGGAGATTGCCGCACAGGCAGACACGGTCGCCCACCCGGCGCTTGACCTCGGCCAGTTCGATGTCGCCGTCGGGCGGCGCCTCGCAGGGGTCGAGGGCGTCCGTCCCGGTCTGCGCAATCATGTCGAGCACCTGCGCAATCTTGCCGTGGCAGTGGAAGCGGGCCTTGGCGCCCGCCGCGTGGATGAGACCGATCATGTCGCGCACATAGGGGGTGACAAACTGGTCGAAGCAGGCGGGCGGCAGGTAGGGGGGCGTGGCGTACTCGGGGCCGCAGATGCGGTACAGGTCGCAGACGTTGACCGCCAGCAGGCAGCGGAGGTTTTCCATGACACGCTCATGCATCAGCGCGACGGTGCGCGCGAAATGGTCCGGATCGGTCAGCGCCCAAAGCGTGTACTGGCCAAACTCCATCAGGTCGGCGGCCATCCAGAGCGGATCGGACGGGCTGTCCATGACAATGCCGTGATCGCCGACCTCCGCCGTGATGCGCGCAAAGTCCGAAGCGTCGTATTGCAGGGGCGCATAGGGGATGGACAGGGCCTTGTCCACGTCGGCCGGATCCTTGCACCAATGCTCCAACTGCCAGGTCGTGTGCACATGGTCGAAGACCTTTGTGGCGGAGCTGAGGTCGCCTTTGGGCGTGTGGAGCGTGCGGCGCGTGATGGTCGCGTTGTCGGCGCGCTCCGTCTGGACCTCCATCTCCACGGGATGAGAAGACCCCAGAAAGGTCTCATTTGAGACGGGCCCCCACATGCACAGGCAGTCCGTCTTCTCGCGGATGAGCTGCATGAGTTCGGCATAAGTCGGATCATTGTTCTCAAAGGACTGGCTGTTGTAACCCACCAGTTCATAGGTGGAGATGGGGACACGGTCCGTGGTGCCGCCGGCCAGTGTTGTTAGTATCCGTTCCCGTGAGTTCATGTGCGCGCTCTCCGTGGATTGAATGCAACGATTCCGGACGCATTGTACTGGAGACAGCCGGAAGGGGAAAAGCGGCGGAGGGGCCATGCCACTGCCCGCCGCATTGCAGGGTGCTATGGGAGCCACGGCGCAGAAAGCTATAATCCCCGACCACGAGAAAGGAGTGTTGGTTGTCGTGAAGAGCGGAATTCTGCAAAGAATTGCCAGTGTGTGCCTGTGGCTTGCCGCAGGTGCGTTGATGGCGCTGTTGTGTTCCGCCTGGAGGCATGCCGAACTGCTGGCGTATGGCTTGGGCATTGACACAGGCGTAATTCCATTTGTGCTGATGGGCGTGGCTGTCGTGGCGGTGTCGTGCGCTTCGACAGGCATTTCCTTTTGGAGGCGCGGCGCAACCCGGACATGGACCGCGCTAACTGCCTTCGGGGCAAGCGTTGTCCTGACGGCCTTTTCCACCCTGTTCGTGTATGCGGCGGAACTGAAGTACGAACTGGGCGACACCAATCTTGGCCGTGTCGCCTCGTTCTGTAAGGACCTGCCGGGGTGGAAGACACGGGCCGCAATCCTTCGCACCGGCATCCTGCACGGCGCCGGTCTGGACCCCCTGCCCGCACGGACGCCGCTGAACGCGGTGCTGCACGGTCGCCGCGAAGAAAAAGGGTACACGGTCGAGAACGTGTATTTCGAGAGCATCCCGGGTTTCTTTGTGGCGGGAAACCTGTATCGGCCCGCGCTGTCGGAAGGGGGCACGAAGCGGCCGGTGGTGCTCCTGCCGCACGGTCATTTCGCGGCGGATCGTTTTGAACCGTCGGTGCAGCAGCTCGGCGCCACCTTTGCGCGCATGGGCGCCATTGCCTTTTCCTACGACATGGTGGGACGCGGCGAGAGCCGGCAGGTGCCGCACAAAAGTCCCAACGCGCTGACGATGCAGTTGTGGAACAGCATGCGGGTGCTGGATTTCCTGCTCGCCCTGCCCGATGCCGACCCGGCGCGGGTGGGCATGACCGGCGCGTCCGGCGGCGGCACGCAGACCTTCCTGTGCACGGCGGTCGATGACCGCGTGACGGTGTCCGCGCCGGTGGTGATGGTGTCGTCCTGGTGTTACGGCGGATGTCCCTGCGAAATCGGCCTGCCAATTCACCGGGGCTTGGGGTATGCCACGAACAATGCCGAGATTGCGGCGCTCGCCGCGCCGCGGCCGCTTCTGGTGGTGTCCGACGGCGCCGACTGGACCCGCAGCGTGCCCCGGCTGGAGTTGCCCTATCTGCGCGGGGTGTACAGCCTGTACGGCAAAGAACAGGACGTGGAAAATGTGCACCTTGCCGGCGAGGTGCATGACTACGGCCCGTCGAAACGGCAGGCCGTCTACCGGTTCTTCGCAAAGCATTTTGGGCTGAATGCGGAGAAGGTCAAGTTGGCGGACGGCGGGATGGACGAAAGCCCCAACACCACTGAGCCCCAGCAGGCGCTCGCGGCCTTTGACACGGCACACCCTATTCCGGCCGATGCGCTGCACAGGTGGGACGCGGTGATGGCCAGACTGCGGTCGCTGCAAGGGCGATGAGAGCCATGGGAAAAATGGGATGGAATGATGGCGAGCGCGGGGCGCGATTGAGTCTCTGACCTGACACGGACCCGGGCTTCCTGTTACAAGAGATTGCCTCACTTCGTTCGCAATGACGGCACGCCTATGCCGCCGCCCATCCCTCCGCAATCAGCCGATACCCCTCCTCGTAAACCTCCTCGGGGCTGCCGGACAGGTCGC
>CAIXUF010000261.1 GCA_903922535.1 Candidatus Hydrogenedentota bacterium | reverse complement strand
GGGGAAGGATTGAACCACGGTGGTCACGGCGGTGCATGGAGGAAAGAGGCGGAACCGAGATTGCCGCACTTCGTTCGCAATGACGGAATTTACTTCGCCCGCAATGGCGGAAATTGCACGACTCCCGTTGGGATTCTGTCGCGATTGAATTCCCGCCACGCCTTTGATTGCGCACGTACCGAATCTCCGTGAACTACCCTGGACCGTTTCCGCATTCATTAACTGCCCCTGCGGACCCGATAACAAGATGCTACAGTTTTCCCTCCGGGGATTCAAGCAGCATGCAGGAAAGAAATCTGCCGCCCCGGCGCGCACCCGTACGTCGGTTAGTGGGCGAATATTCACAAAAGGCAAAACAAACACGTACAGCTTCCGGACGGGCTTTCCCGAATTGGACGCAGCTTATCTCCGCAATTTGGGGATAAAAACGGCCAAGAAAATCCAAACACACCCTCTGCAGAAAACCGTCGGCCGTGAATCAACGTCCGCGACGAAAAGACCCTTCACCCTTCACCCGTCTGGTCTTTGTACTGCAACTCGTACAGCGTCCTGTAAAGCCCGTTGTGGGCCAGCAGTTCCTGGTGCGTGCCCGACTCGCGAATCTCTCCGTGGTGGAACACCACAATGCGGTCCGCATGCTGCACGGTGGAAAGCCGGTGCGCGATGACGATGCTGGTCCGCCCCTCCAGCAGCTTGGCTATGGCATCCTGAATCAGATGCTCCGTTTCCGTGTCGATGTTGGCGGTTGCCTCGTCGAGCACGAGTATCCTGGGGTCATGCGCCAGGGTGCGGGCGAATGCGACGAGCTGGCGCTGTCCAGTGGACAGGTTGCAGCCCCTTTCGCCCACAAGGTAGTCATAGCCTCCGGGAAGCCGTTCGATAAAGCGCGCCGCATTGACATGGCGCGCGCATGCCTCAACCTGTTCGCGCGAGATGTCCGGATTGCCGAGACGGATGTTCTCCTCGATGGTGCCCGAGAAGAGAAACACGTCCTGCAGGACCACGCCGATGTTGCGGCGCATGGGTATGAGGTCATAATCGCGCACGTCGACGCCGTCAATGCGCAGGTGTCCGCGTTGAATGTCATAGAAGCGGCTCAGCAGGTGAATGAGCGTGCTTTTGCCCGCGCCGGTATGGCCGACGATGGCCACGCGCTCACCGGGCGCAATGTCGAGGCAGATGTCCTTGAGCACCCAGCGGGGCTCGGCGTGACCAATCTCCGGCGCCGGCGAGGACGCTCCCGCTTTCGCGGGAGTGACGGGCGGTCCCAGTACGCGGTCATTGGGGGTGCCGGGATAGGCGAACCACAGATGGTCGAGCGTGACCGCGCCCTTCAGCCGCGCGCAGGGCAGCGGCTCGGGACCGTTGCACACGTCGGGCTGCGTGTCCTGCAACTGAAAGACGCGCTCCGACGAGGCCATCGCCTCAAGGATCAGGTTGTAGCGGTCGGCCAGGGCGCGGATGGGGCCGAAGAAGCGCTCGGCCAGGAACACGAAGGCGAAAATGGTGCCCACCGATCCCTGACCCGAGGTTGCCTGGCCGGTTTTGAGCATGACCATGCCGCAGTAGAGGATCACCAGCGCCGTGGCCAGCGAGCCAAGGAACTCCACCGCGGGGAAGTACAGTGCAAAATTGCGCACCTGCCGAATCCATTCGTCCCGGTGGTCGGCGTTGCGCGCCACATACTCGGCGTAGTTGGCGTCCTCGCGGTTGAACAGCCGCACCACGCGCATGCCGCTCACGTTTTCCTGCATCCATGCGTTGATGCGGGCAATCTTGCGCCGCACCTCCAGAAAGGAATGCTGGGCGTATTTGCGGAAGAGAACACTGGTGATCACCACGAGCGGCAACGGGGCCAGCGCAACGCAGGCAAGCTTCCAGTTGACGGCAAACATGACGACCAGCACCACGGCGAGTGTCATGAAGTCGCTGATCACCGCGACCACGCCCTCCACGATGGTCTGCTGAACTTTTTCAATGTCGTTCGTCACCCGCGACAGCAGGCGGCCGGCCGGGTTGCGGTCAAGGAACCCCAGGGACAGGTGTTGAAGATGGTCAAAGAGGGCGAGCCGCATTTCAAACATGGTCCGCTGGCCCACGAGGGAAACGACCAGCACCTGCACGTAACGCAGGAGCGACTGCACCGTAACGACGGCCGCAATGACAAGCACCATGCGAAACAGGCCGGAAAGATCCCGCTCCGTGGCGGCCTCAACCATGCCCGCCGACCCGGACAGCCGCGCCGCGTCGTTGATAAAGGCGTCCACGGAATGCATCAGCAGTATGGGCGCGAGGTTGCCCAGCACGGACAGGATCAACAGGAGGACCGTGGCCATGATAATCCAGCCGCGGTAGGGGCGCACGTACCCGAGCAGCCGCCGCATGATGTGGGCATCATAGGCGCTCTGCTGGAGCTCGTCCTCCATGTGGTAGCCTTCGCTCATGGGTCTTCTTCCAGGTGCGTTTCAAGCAGTTGCCGGTGGTGCAGCCGCGCGTAGAGGCCGCCCAGCGCCACCAGTTCGTCATGGGTGCCGCGTTCGACGATCCGTCCGTCGGCGAGAACAATTATG
>CAIXUF010000260.1 GCA_903922535.1 Candidatus Hydrogenedentota bacterium | reverse complement strand
GATTATATCAGGTATATTAGTAAATGCCAAGCCCCTAAGTCCATATAGTTCTCCACCTCTAAACGTTGACGCAAGGATTGTACCACCAAATGGTAGGAAATTACCTAGAGGTGACGAGATGTTCCCATAGGCTCCGCTTTACTTTGAGTACCTACTCCGGCCCGACACCTTGTTTGCGGTCCCGGCAAATTCTGCTATGATGAGGACCATAACATTCGGAGAGGTTGAACGCTTATGCATGAGACCGGGCATTTTTCAACGAAATCAGGGGTGTCGCTCTTTGAGCAGCGGTGGCTGCCGGAAGTGCCCATCCGGGCGCATGTGGTGCTGCTGCATGGCTTTGGCGACCACAGTGGACGGTATGGGTATGCGGCTGAACGGCTCAATGCCGCAGGGATTGCTGTGCATGCCTATGATCAGCGGTGCCATGGCCGGTCGCCGGGACGGCGGGGCTATATCGCACATTTCGAGGCGTTTCTGGAGGACTTGGACGACTATTTGGAGCACCTCCGCCCCCGGCTTGCGGAGGCCCCCTGGTTCTTCATGGGACACAGCATGGGCGGCATGGTGTTGACCCGGTATGCCCAGACGCGGCAGTTCAACGCCCGCGGCATGATTTTCAGCAGCCCTTTTCTGGCGCTGAATGATGATGTGCCGCCGCTGCTGCTGAAAGTCGCCAGTGTTCTGTCGGTGGTAACGCCCTGGCTGCCGGTGGGCAAGGTGGACAACTCGGGGCTGTCCCGTGACTTGGCGAAGGTCAAGGAAGCCGACAATGATCCGTTCACCTTCCACGGCAAGGTGGCCGCACGGACGGGTGCCGAGTTTAACCGCATCATCCAGCTCTGTGACCGGGACTACGGACGAATCAAGATGCCCGCCCTGGTGTTTCACGGATCCAAGGACAGCGTTGTGCCGCCTTCGGGCAGCCAGAAGCTGTACGAGGGGATGGGTTCGGCGGACAAGACGTTGAAGTATTTCGAGGGAGGATATCATGAGCTATGGAATGACCTGTGCAAGGCGGAAGTGATGGGTGAAATTGTTGCCTGGATTGAAAAGCGGCTGGGATAGAATTCAGAATTCAGGCGTCAGAATCCAGAAGAGAAGACAACAGGCAGAAGAGGACAAAGACGGCAGACAAAAATGTCTGCCCCACATTACGGATTTCTGCCACACCATATTTTGTCAATGGATGGCCAGGACGAGAATACAAAAGGCTGAGAAAATCGAGACAGGTGGCAAGGCAAGGAGAATTGGACATGATTAGAGCTTTGATCACGGTTGTTGCCGCGGTGCTGTTGCTGGGTGCGGCTGTTGCCGGGGCGCAGGCGGCTGCGCCTGCGGATGTCGCGCGGGTGGGGGTGCTGACGGACGGCGCCAGTGGGACTTGGACGGCTGTTTATGAATCCGCAATGAAGGAAGCGGGCGCCGCCGGGGTTTCTTTGGATTTCCGCGTGCTTTCACCGGCCACGGCGGAACAACAACGCCTTACGGCCGCCGATATGATTGCCGCCGGGGCGAAGGCCCTGGCGATTTGTCCGGTTGATCCCGCCCAGCAGAAGGCCGCGCTCCAGGAAATCGCGGGAAAGGTGCCGCTGGTGCTCCTCAATAAAGATGTTGCCGACAGCGGCAGGGTGTGTTTCATCGGATTGGATGACAAGGAGACCGGCAGGAAGATGGCGGAACTGGTCGCAGGACTGGTGCCGCTGGGAATGAAGATTGCCGCCCTGGTCAAGACGGGCGAATCGGTGGCGGACAAGGCCCGCTTGGAAGGGCTCAGGGAAGGCCTGGCGCCCGGCGAATTTGTCGTGGGCGCCGTAAAGGCGGACAAGGGCGACCGAAACCTGGCCTGGGCGGGTGCGGATGAACTGATGACGAAGCATGTCGAGCTTGCCGCTTATGTCGCCTTTGAGCCGTACCAGATGCCGGGGCTGCTGCGCGTCGCAAAGACGCACAAAATGGACGGGATCGTCAATCTGATCGGTTTTGTTGACACGCCCGAAATGCAGGAGGCCTTCCTGAAGGGCAAGATTCAGGGGGCGGTCCGCGTGGATGCCGGGGCGCAGGCAAAACAGACGCTGGCGGTGCTGCGCGGTGTGGCGGCCAAGGATCCGGCATTCAAGCTGCCTGAGAACGGTGTGATTGGCATTGTGCCGCTCGTTGAGACAACCCCCAAGCCGATGACCCCCCAGGAGAAGATGGATGCCCTACAAATACCTCGGGTACTTCAAGAAGCTCCCGCTCCCGCACGTCCCTCCTTCGAGTGATTCCGCCGGGCAGACCGTTTTTGGGGCGGAAGATCTGGAGAAATGGCCGGCCCAGGATGATCCCTCGGAAAAGGAGTGGCAGTGCGTGCCTTCGCGCGTCCGCAAGGGTGAGGAAGGCACGCTGCTGGTGGGGCATTTCGAGGATATCCGCCGGATCGACAATCTGGACCGGAGCAAGCCGGGGTTCTGGGCCGCCATCACGTCCCGGGGAACCGATGACGCGCGCTTTCCAGTCGACACGACGCAGGTGCCGATGGTGGAGGTTGAGTACCGGTGCAACACGTCCCGGGCCTGCCCGGCGGTGGTCTGCCATTATCCCGGCGGCGAAATCGTGCAGCCGCTCGAAGCGTCCAAGGAATGGACCACGGCCGCCTTTCGCGTGTCGTACTTTGACTTTCCGTCCCGGATCGACTGGGTGGCGCTGCGCCTGTATTCAAGCTGGCGAAACACGGAGTCGGTGGAGTTCAAGGCGCTTCGCTTTCGGCCCATGAGCGAGGAGGAGCGGGCGGCCTGCGAGGGGGCCGCGGTGCTGGGCAGCGCGGGGCCGGACGGGCGGAACTGTGATTCCATAAAGGAATTCTATCCCTTCGGTGTGTTCATGAACGCCGAGTCCGCCCAGCGGCTGGCGGATCTTATGGACATCTCCTTCTACGATTATTGGCGGCTTGCCTTCGAGGACATGGCGCGGCACCACCACAACTGCGTGGCGCTTCAGAGTGCGGAGCACATGGAGCCGCAGATGAGCCGCGAGCTGCTGGCGCTGGCGCAGACCTTCGACATGCGGATCATACCCATTTTTGATTGGCCCGCGACGGCGGATCGCGCCGAATGGGAGGCGCGCGTGGCCAAGCACATCCAGCCGTTGGTCGGCGCGCCGGCCATTGCCGCATGGGGCCTGGGCGGCGACATGGCCGAGGAGAACGTCGATAGTGTTGTTGCAGCCATGGCCGCCTTTCATGCGGTGGACCCCGGCCATCCCCTGACGGCGGAGCTGCGGCATCCGGGAAGTCTTTCGTTCTATCGCAACGTTTTAGGCGTCTCCTGGTTTGACCACTTCAAGTCGTCCAACCCGTGGCATATTGGGGAGGCGGTGCGCACACACCGTGAATTGGCGGTTGACAAACCGCTGTGGGTGACCGCGCCCGCGTTTGTGTCGGCAAGCGACGCGCCGGAATGGAACACGTGCCCCCAAATGCGCATGATGCTCAACCAGGCGATGGCCAACGGCGCGCATGGCTGGTTCAGCAACGCATACCACAACGATCCCATCTGGGTGGGCGGACATTGCGAACGCTCACTCACAGGCCCTTTCCTGACGTTCAGCGACTTGTGGGCTGAACTTGGAAACCGGGTGGAACGGCTGTCCGTGATAGCGCCGCTGTTCATGAGCGCCCGGCCCATTTCGGAGCCGCCGTTTGCGGTTGAATTGTCCTGCAAGGGGCATCCGCAGTCCCACATGCCCAAAGGCGTGCCGTTCGTGAACGCATTCTGGCTGCAGGGCGACGACTATTACCTGTGCCACATAGTGTGCAACGACGGGGAGCAGGTTGTCTCCGTGAATCTGGAATTCCCGGAGGAGCTTCCCGAGGGCGCGACGGCCTACGACATAACCACGTTTGTCCGCACCCGCGCGGGGGTGCCCATGGACCGCAAACGTCATCTGGAGATGTTTCCCGGGCAGGGCCAGGTGCTGTTTGTGGCGGTGCCGGAGGTCTGCCGCGAGTGGCGCAATGTGATCGCGCACCGCATTCTTGAGGCGGACCGGCGGCAGGTCATGGTGGATCTGGATTTTGCCCAGAAGTACTCGTTGGACATCGCCGACACGGAGCGGATTATCATGAAGGCGGGCGAGGGCGAGCCGTTGGACGACTTGATGCGTGTCCATGCGGCCCGGGACCACCTGCTCAACGTGCTCTATGCCACCCCCGCCATCACGGAGGCGCGCAGTCTGCTCATCAAGGCAAGCGCAATCATTTGCGGCTGCGACGAGGCGCTGAGCGCGCTGCACGGGCGCGGACGGACGGAGCAGGCGCATGAACTGGGCGTGCGGGTGCTGCCCCTGGCCCGCGAAATGACGCAGCTCCGGATCAAGATCCGGCGGGGCATGGGCTCCGAGATTGTCGGCGCCTGCGAGGCGATGTGCCAGTCGGGCTATACCCTGCTTACGGACATCTGGTCGCAGTCGCAGCGCTGAGGTCCTTTCGTCGCACCAGAATCATCGTACCAGAATGCGCGCGTAAAGATTCACTTTTGCCATGGCACTCCCCTTCGGTGGCCATGCATGGGGTCTCGGCACCTCGCTTGGGCTTTGTGGCGGGGGGGCGCGCGCAACGCTGCGGGCGCGGGGTATGCTTGTTAGGGGACAGGCAGCAACAGAGCGTTAGATCGTACTGGTATTGAAGAGCGAATCGAACACCGCAATTGGGTACCGGATAATCTCGTTCAGCAGACTCAGTATATCCGTAAAGAAATCTGCCACGACCCCAACCGGGTATTCAAACACCTCCAGGAATCCTGAAATTAGCCCCTTGTCTCTCATGTCGATGCCTCTCGCTCTTAACTGCCACCCAGCGAGTCGGGAATGATTCCCCAGCGGCATGATGGGCACACTCGGGCATGATCATCATTCACACACCTCGCGTATACGATAGAATCACCAACCCGTAGGTACATCCAATCGTTCAAGGGTATCACAACCTGCGGAAAAGGACAAACGGTTCCCGCTGTAATTTGCGGAAGTCCATCCGTGCCCATTTGACGGCATCCTGAGAGCCCGTTCAGAAGCCTTCCGACATGCCGAAGAACCGGTACTGCCGGAATCAAAGGACAAAGGACGAAGGACGAAGTGTTTGGAGGATTCCATGACGGGGGGAGTGACGAAGGGGGGAGCCGACATCGGGCCAGAAGGAACCGGAGCTTTCGCGGCGGTCGTCGATGATCGCATCTTTGCACGGGGGCTTTTGCGCGTGGGACGGCAACAGTCTAAGTTCTCTTCCTTCTTTGCGTTCCTTGCGCTCTTTGCGGTTGAGATCCGTATTTGTTCCGTTTCCGTACTACTATGTCTCAGAATCGTCGCAAGCTGCGGTTATTTCGTACGGCGTGGGGCAGAATTCTTTTGTCCGCCTTTCTCGTCATGAACGCAAATCAGCAGGAATGTTTGCCTCACCTGGCTCATTCTGTGCCCTCCTAGACCCAAGACCCCAGAAACCCATCCCGCCAAG
>CAIXUF010000259.1 GCA_903922535.1 Candidatus Hydrogenedentota bacterium | reverse complement strand
TTTGCCTCGTCCAAAGACGGGTCGGAGTCGAATTCGTGCTGGACGAATCGCGTCAAAGTATAGCCGGTCTTGGCCTTGGAAATTTCGCACAAGCGCACCGCGCTCGTGCCAATGTCCAAGACAAGCCGTTTTTTCCACCCAGCCAGAACTGTCGCCATATGCGCGCTATTGACCCCTGCGCCGTGCGGGGCACTCCGCCCCGTCGCCGCCACGGTACCCTGTTTCTGTTAACTCCGCGAAAACTGCAACGACTAAGCCTATTCGTCAAATAAACTCTTGACACCTATTGTAGTAAACCTTAGTTCCGTTGTCAAGGCTTCTCTCTACATCTTCTTGAAGACAGTTTTACAAGCCGTTATCACCCCTCCCCGTCGTTTGACAGGCAGCCAAATTGTTTGAAGTTGATCGTTTTGCCGGGACGTTATTGCCCACGCCGTGAGCAGTTTGGGGAGGCATCGGAAACAACCAGTCACGCCCCTATTTGGCAGCAGGCGTGGTGGCGGACGGCTCGGATGGTGCCGGAGTGGGGGTAGTTTCAGCCGATCGCGTCTCGGGACGTTGGAAGAGCCGGTTCAGATCGTAGTGCACGAAATTCTGGAGACTGGCATCTTTTCCGTTTTTCGCGTGGGCGACCCACATCTGGCGGTCGGTGGTGTTGGTCAGCACAGCATGTAGATTGTCGCCTTCCATGGCGGTGGCGCGCAGTATGTCCAGCGCGACAGCCTGGTCAATCTTGCCGAAATTCTGCTGGACACGGGTTGCAATGCCCTTGTAGCGATGGTCATAGGAGTTGGAACCGTAGGGCATCCCGGGCGCATTGGCGCATTGCTGCAGGCCCCGCACGGTCGGGTCCATGGCCTCGTCGGCGCGGAAGACGGCGTCTTCGATGCGGATGGCGTACTCGCAGGTTTCCTTGGGATCGTTCGGGCCGAACATGGCGACATGGTGCGCCGTGGTCTCGTAGGCCCGGGCGTCCCGCGCATCGCCGTCCGCGATGACATAGTTAAATCCCACGGTATGTTTGACGCTCTTGATAAGACCGGTCACCTGATCCAGGTTGGAACATTCCTCCAGAATCCGCCGGAGCACGAATTCCAGCGGGATGCCGCGCAATGATTTGTCTTTGGTGATGGCGCCAATCTGGGCGATGGACATTCCCTCCATGTTCATTCCGCTCAGCACTCCGATTTGCCCGGCATAGCCCGCCGCGGCATAACGGCTGCGTCCATCCGGTTCACAAAGGGTCAAAACGGCGGTGTCTTCCAGTCCGGCGTCGAGGATCCAGTCAAAATTGCGCCCCTGGTAGAGTTTGCCGTCAACGGTCGCCTTGCCCCAGAGGGCGAAGGAACTGCATCCGCGCTCGGTAATGACGGAGATGACCTGTCCGCGCCGGATTACCTGAAGGTCTGCGCCGCTGCCGTCGGCCAGCCCCTCCATCTCGCGTTTGTACCGGTCCGGAATGTAGGGGGCGCAAAGCTGGTAAGTGATGTCCAAGATCAGATTGGCGGCAAACTTGGGAAGCCCCATCTCCTTCTTGGCTTTGTCAAGCAGTTCGTCAAAGCGCTTCACCATCAACTGGACTTTGTCCTTGGCCATGCTGCCGCGCTGGCAGCCCATTTCGTAGGGGGAACCCTTCAGATGGAGGACAAGCGTGCCGTCAATCTCCTCGGCATAGCCCTTTTCCTTCGGGTCCACCTTCTCGACCGGCCCGCGGCCGGGATGAATCCAGACATAGCCGGAGACCAGCACCACCAGCACGAGACCGACCAGAAACACGGTCATTCTTTTGAGAAACTTGAGCATTGCGGGGACTCCACGCGCACTGGGCGCAAATGCGACTTCTTTTTTCGACCAGCAGGACCTGGGCAGGGTTTCGGGGTTGTCCCCGCACGAAAAGCAGGGGCAGACACGTTTTTCAAACTGCCGAAAAGCGAGTCAGGCCCCATCTTTCGCCTCAGCGGAGACGGGCCAGCGCAGCCTGGACATCTGCGGCAGTTATGCCGATGTTCATTGCACAGCGAAAACCAAGGTCGGCCGCGCGCGTCTCGTAGGGCAAATTGCGCACCGCGCTCAGGGGCATGGCCCCTGTTGTGAAACTGCCGCCGCACACCTCCACATCGTCTCCAAAATCGGGTTCCCGGTGCGCAGACTCGGCAACCGGGCAGGATACGGTCCATTCGGAGACGTTTCCGGCCATATCGTAACAGCCCGACCAGGTCTGGTCGCGATCAAACGATTTTCCCGCCACAACCGCCTGTCCCTGGCAGTTGCAGGCGTTTGCCTGCCAATCGGCGCCCCAGGGATATTGGTCGGAAGAGTTGTTGCCACCGTAGGCTGCGCGCGCCCACTGCGCGCGGGTTGGCAATGTTTTGCCCCGGAACAGGACATAGGCCCGGGCATCAAACCAGGTCACCCAGGCGACGGGATAGTCGGTGTAGGCGTCCATCGCGGCGTGGAGTTCCTCGGGAACGCGCCATCCCCCCTCAACATTGCGGCAGAATTCCGCGTATTGCCCGACGGACACTTCGGCGGTGTCCATGAGAAACGCCGGCACGACCTGGGGCGCGCCGTCCACAACGACCGTCCCCGACGGCACAAAGGCCATGCCCTCGCGCAGCAGGGCCATGGCGAGAAAGCGCTGCAGCGCCTCCTCGGCGGCCGCCACCCCGCCAGTGTCTCCAGCCTTGTGCGCGGCCATGGCGTCTTCCCAGCGCGAATCGGCGGCCTCGAACATGTCATGCATGTTCTGGCTGCCTTTTGACAGCGGTTCGACCCGCGGTCGCACGGTGTTCACCAACTGCTCCAACTCGCCGAAGCGGTCAGCCGGCTGGCCCGCCGGGGCCGCGCCAGCCGCGGCCACCGCCTGCCAGCGCTGGTACACGGCACGTGTGCCCGCAGTCATGACGGCAAGAAGGGCAAGAATGAGCGCCGCGCCGGCAACGCGCCGCCACGGGAGCGGCTTGGCGTCGCGCATCCTGCGGTGCCTGGCCAGGGTCTTCTCGACATCCTTGCCGGAGGCGACGATTTGGATGATCGGCCTGAGCGCGGCACGCAGTTCTGTCGCGTTTTGAAAGCGTTTGCCGGGATCGGGATCCACGCACCGCGCCACAATGTCGTCCATGTCGGGCGGAATGTCCTTGAGCATTTGCGAGGCGGGCCGCGGCACGCCCGTGGGCATGTTGCCCGTGAGCAGTTCGTAGAGGACCACGCCGACGCTGTAGATGTCGGCGCGCTGGTCCACCTCATGGCTGCTGCGCAACTGTTCGGGCGACATGTAGTACGGCGTGCCCATCACCACCGACGCGCCGGTCATGCGCGTGTTGTCCATCAGCTTGGAGATGCCGAAGTCCATCAGCTTAACCCGCCGCCCGTTCTCCAGCATGATGTTCTCAGGCTTGATGTCGCGGTGGACAGTGTACTGGTGGGCGTATTCCAGGGCGACGCACAGTTCGTCAATGATGCGCAGCACCTCCGCGAAGGGCAGGCGCTGGCCCGGCTGCATCTTTTCGAGGAATCCGCGCAGCGAATCGCCCTGCACGTATTCCATGGAGATGTACATGCCCTTGCCCGCGCTGCCGATGTCATGCACGCGCACAATGTTCGGGTGGGCCAGTTTGCGCGCGATGCGGGCCTCGTTGAAGAAGCGCTCCACCACCATCTTGTCGCGCAGGAACTGGGGCAGCAGCGTCTTGAGCGCCATGTCCTCTCCGAGGACGTTGTCATGGACCTTGTAGATGCGGCCCATGCCGCCGCGGCCGATGAGGTCGAGCACGGTGAAACGGCCGTTGACGACCTGGCCCCGGCGGAACTCGAATTCGCTGTCCGTCGTCCCGGCCGGCCGCGACGCGCCCGGGTTGGACACCGCCGCCAAGGGCCACTGGCATTTCTGGCAATGGTCCAGTCCCGGCGGGTTTTCGTGCTGGCAATTCGGACACTTCACAGCGCGCGCGTCACTCCATCTCCGGTCGGGGGAAAAGGCACCGGACCGGCAACGGAATCACTATAGCACAAGCCCGGACGGCGCTTGCAGGAGGAAACCAGGGCAATCGCATTAAAATCCGACCGTCATATCGCTGCCAAGATTTCGAGCAGATAGTCGTTACTCCATGCGGCCATCATTCTTTTTGCCTTTACGCCTTCCTTCCTTGATTTGTTTGCCCTTATTGCGTTCAGGGCGA
>CAIXUF010000258.1 GCA_903922535.1 Candidatus Hydrogenedentota bacterium | reverse complement strand
GCGGAGCGGTTGTCTATAGTGACGGGCAGAGTGTGCTGAACCTCGCCGCCACACAGGGAGCAACGGTGACACTCTACGCCAAATGGACGGCAGTCACCTACACGGTTGCGTACGACGGCAATGGGAGCACAGGCGGCTCCACGGCAAGTTCCAGTCACATGTACGACGTGTCGAACACGCTGACGGTCAACGGGTTCAGCCGCACTGGGTACACGTTCGCAGGGTGGGCGACGTCGGCTGGCGGAGCGGTTGTCTATAGTGACGGGCAAAGTGTGCTGAACCTCGCCGCCACACAAGGAGCAACGGTGACACTTTATGCAAAGTGGGGGGGGGTGCCGTACGCGGTGACTTACAACGCCAACGGGGCGACCAGTGGCGCGGTCCCGATGTCGCAGATGAAGACCAACGGGATAGCGCTGACGTTGCAGGCGAACAGCGGCAGTCTGGCAAAGACCGGCTTTACCTTCGCCGGTTGGAACACGGCCGCGAACGGTCTGGGAACGGACTACGCCGCGGGTGGCAGTTACACGGCGGACGCGGCCGTCACACTCTACGCCAAGTGGACGGCAGCCAGCTACCCGGTTACTTTTGACGCGCAGGGCGGCACGGCGGCGAGTCCGGCATCCAAGAGCGTGACGTACGGCTCGGCCTACGGAACCTTGGCAACGACGGCGCGCACGGATTACACGTTCGACGGCTGGTATACGGGCGCCAGTGGCACCGGCAGTCTGGTGACCGCGACCACGGTTGTCACGATCACGGCGAGCCAAACATTGTATGCAAAATGGACGGTCGTGCCGACGCGGATCATCGCGCTAAGCGGGAATCTGGCGTTCGGGAACGTGACAACGGGGCAGACGGCGACGGCGACGCTAACAATTGCGAACAGCGGCAACTCGGCGCTGGCGGTCAGCGGCATCACGTATCCCATGGGTTTCAGCGGAGCGTGGAGCGGGACGATTGCGGCGGGCGGGAGCCAGGGGGTGACGATGACGTTCAGTCCCGTGGCAGTGGAAGCCTATGGCGGAACGGTGACGGTGAACTCGGACAAGACGAGCGGCACCGAAACCATCAGTGCCTCGGGTACGGGCACGGTGCCCACCAATACGGTGACGTTCGACGCGCAGAGCGGGACGCCGCCGAGTCCAACATCCAAGACCGTGATGTCCGGTTCGACCTATGGCGCCTTGGCGACCACGACACGCACCGGGTACACCTTCGCCGGCTGGTGGACGGCTGCGGGCGGGGGCGGCGTGGAAGTGACCGCCGCGACGACCGTCACGATCACGGTGAGCCAGACGCTGTACGCCAAATGGACGGAGAATCCTCCCACCGTGACCACGGCGACGCCCGCCGCCATCGGCACCACCACCGCGACCTCCGGCGGCACTGTGACGAGTGCCGGCGGGGCGGTGACGGCGCGCGGGGTGTGCTGGAGTACGTCCGCCAATCCGACAGTGGCCAATGCCAAGACGATTGACGGCGCAGGTACGGGCACGTTCACCAGTACGCTCACCGGTTTGAGCGCGAACACGACCTATTACGTCCGTGCGTATGCCACCAACAACGCCGGTACGGGTTATGGCGCGCCGCAGTCCTTTACGACACCCGTGGCCAAAGGCGCGGATTTCGTGGTTACGGGCATCGTCATGACGCCTGTACTGCCAGCGGTGGGCGGGAAATTCACCGCCACGATCACTGTTAAAAATCAGGGCATTCTGAGTGGCAAGGCGGGCTATCTGTATGTGTGGCTGGACAAGCCGGGGACGGCCACTGTCGGCGAAAAGGGCGACAAGTCCGCCTCCGTTAGCACGTTAAAGCCGGGCGTCAGTAAGACGGTGAAGATAAGCCTGACGGCGCCGAAAACCTGGGGCACGTTCACCCTGCGCGCGTTTATTGATGCCAAAAATGGCGTCAAGGAAGACGACGAGTACAACAACCAAGAAACATACGTCTACAACACCGGCCTGCCGGACTTTGAGATCCTGGCGGTTCGGCTCAGTCCCGAACTTCCGGTGGCTGGCAAGACCTTCACCGCCTATGTGACGGTAACCAACTCGGGCGAGGTCGCCGGTGACGCGGGCTATCTCGATCTCTGGGCGGACAGCTCAGTCCTGGCCGACATTCCCGTGGCCGGCCCCAAGACCAAGGGCAACAAGTACAAGACGATCGGCACCCTCCAGCCCGGCCAGGTAAAAACCATCACGGTGACCGGCCTGAAGGCGCCGGCGGCCAATCCGGCGCCGGTTCTGGGCGTACTCATCGACAGCCGCGCCAAGACCCTGGAACTGGACGAGACCAACAACTGGTTCGAGTTCGACTACGAGTGCCAGTGAGGTTCCGTCAGGCGGGGGCGCCGCCCCCGCGACCCCCGCCAAAGGGACCTGTCCCTTTGGAATCCCGTTTCAAAACCGCCGGGGCTGGGGGCCGCCGGCATCGTTCCGTCCTGCGCGTTG
>CAIXUF010000257.1 GCA_903922535.1 Candidatus Hydrogenedentota bacterium | reverse complement strand
TGACCGCCTGCGACCTGAGTCCCGAAATGATCCGGCACGCACAGGCCACACGGCCCCATCCACAGATTGTCTATGAGGTGGCGGACATGCGCACTCCTCCGCCCGGCCCCTTCGGCATGGCGCTGTGCCTGGGCAATTCGCTGTCGCTGCTGCCCGACTATGACGACGTGCGGGCCTGCTTCAAGAACACCGCCGCGGCGCTGGCTCCGGACGGCTGCCTTGTCCTGCAACTGCTGAACTATGCCAACCCGGCCCTGCGCGAGCCCCGGCAACGGACGGAAACGGCCAAGTTTGACGGCGGGGAGGTGCTCGCGCGAAAAACCTTTACGCCTGGGGACGACCGGACCATGCTACTGCTCGAATACACGGTCAAACGGCCCGGCACACCGGACCGGGTCACCGTGGAGACCGTGTGCCTGCGGCACTGGTCTCTTGAGGACCTGCATGAGGCGGCACGCATTGCCGGATTCGCGTCGGAGACGGTGCAGGGGGATTTTGCGGGAACCCCCTATGACCGGGAGCGGTCGAACGATCTTGTGGTGGTGCTGCGGCGGGCATAGCGGCAATTCCATTGCCTTGAACCGCAGAACCCGGCTTTGGCGCGGTGGCCGTGCAACTGGACACACTGCCACCGCGAGGACCGTCTGCAAATACTGCCGAATGCGGTCTCTTGATCATGGAAATCTTGGCCGGGGGTATCTTGCCGGTTATTGCGGTCCCAGCACTTCGCGCAGGAACTCGACGCTCTGGCGGATGTTGTCATCGGCGCCGTAGCATTCGAGGGAAACCACGCCGTCCCACCCGGTTTCCTGGAGGAAATTGAGACACTTGCGGATGTTCTCGGCGTTCACGCCGCCGCCGATGGGCACCTCGCTGCACGCGATGCCCGTCTCCTCGCCGCGCGCGGCCGCAGCCAGTCCGGCGCTGACGTCTTTGATGTGGCAGTGCGACACCCAGGGACGCAGCGTCTTGAGGTAATCCAGCGGGTCGTGCCCCGCGATGAAGCTGTTGCCGGTGTCGAAGTTGCAGCGCAGCCACTCGGAGTCGAAATGCTTGAACAGCCGTTGCATGAATTCCAGGTCGTTCGTGTAGGGGCCGTGCGGCTCGACGTTGATGATGACCCCGTAGTCCTCCGCCCAGGGCAGCACCTGGCGGTAATTGTCGCAGGTGATGCGGAACACCTCCTCGCGGGTGTACCCCTCGATCTCCGACGCGCCGTCCACCGTGTCCACCATGTGGCAGTCCAGTTCGGCCGCGAAGCGGATGGACTGCTGCACATACTGCACGCCGAAGGCCGAACCTTCCGGGCCCATGAACGGATAGGACCCGTCGATCTGCGAGATGACCAGCCCTTTCGCGTCGCAGTAGCGTTTGAGCGCCCGCGGGTTCGACTGAAGCGATATGCCCGGCTCATAGCCCATCGCCTGGATAAAATACTGGCCGTGGATCGCGGCAAACTCCAGATGCTTCAACCCGTACTTGACCGCCGTTTCCGCCGCCTGTTTGAACCCGCCGCTCAGCGGCCGCCAGTTGTCGGTGTGCATGCCCAGTTCAATCATGATGCTCTCCTCCACAGGTTGGGGTTGTGTCATCCGTCAATCTGTCCGAAACGCCATGGTCGCTCCGTCATGGAAAAGCATAGCAGATTGGGTGCCCAAAGCGCTTTTCCCGTTTTTGCGGAAATTCTGTCCAGATCTTGCGCTCTCCAAAGCGGCCAAAGAAGCGATAAAAACAGATAAAATTGGGCATTCCGAAAAATACCATTAGACCACCTCGATATTCCCTGTCCACATATGCGATAATCCCATTCGAATCAGGCGTTTGCCACCGGACGCACATACGGGCAATCCGTATCGTGCACAAGGGGTGCTTCCCCAGAGGAGGTGCCCACTGGGCGTGGTCCAAGGCCTTGGTTTTTGACCTGCGGCCTTGAATACCCTGAATTTTCAACGAACCCACAAGGGAGAAACGGACATGAAGGAAGTCGTTGCAGTATCCGGGGTGAGAACGGCAATTGGCACCTTTGGCGGGGCACTTCGGGATTATCCCGCCCCTGACCTGTTGGGACTCGTTATCAAAGAGGCGGTACAACGGGCGAACATATCGCCCGACATGGTGGGAGAGGTCATTGTCGGCCAGTGCATGCAGCGTCTGGATGAGGTGGTGACGGGACGGCTTGCGGGACTCAAGGCGGGTCTGCCGATTGGCGTGCCGGGCGTGACGATTCACCGCAACTGCGCATCGGCCATGCAGTCGCTGGTTTACGGCGCGCAGCAGATTATGCTGGGCGACCAGGAAATCGTGGTGGGCGGCGGCGTGGAGGTCATGAGCCGGACGCCCTACCTGCTGCACCAGACGCGCTGGGGCGCGCGGTTCGGGCACGGGGCAATGTCGGACGGCCTGGTTGAGGGCCTCACAGACCGGTCCTGCGGGCTCATTATGGGCATCACTGCGGAGAATCTGGCGGAAAAATACAGCATTTCCCGCGAGGAGCAGGACGAGATCGCCTGCCGGTCGCACAACAATGCCGAGGCCGCGACCAACGCGGGCAAGTTCAAGGACGAGATACTCCCCGTCGTGATGCCGCAGAAGAAGGGCGATCCCGTCACATTCGACAAGGATGAGCACTTCCGGCCCGGCATGACGGTGGCCCAGTTGGCCAAGCTCAAGCCGACGTTCAAGCCGGACGGCACGGTGACGGCCGGCAACTCTTCGGGCATCAACGACGCCGCAGCGGCCATGGTGCTGATGAGCGCCGACAAGGCCCGGGACCTCGGCATTGCGCCCATTGCCAGACTGCGCGGCTACGGTCTTGGCGGCGTCGAACCGGAGCTGATGGGCTACGGCCCGGTGCCGGCGACGAAGCAGGCCCTGGAGCGCACGGGCCTCAAGCTGGCCGACATCGAGTTGATCGAATTGAACGAAGCCTTCGCCGCACAGTATCTTGCGTGCGAGAAACTCATGGGATTCAGGCGTGACATCTGCAACGTGAACGGTTCCGGCATCGCCCTCGGCCATCCGGTGGGCTGCACGGGCGCGCGGATTATCATTTCACTTTTGAACGAAATGAGGCGCAGCGGCAAGAGCCTTGGGCTCGCCACGCTGTGCGCGGGCGGCGGAATGGGAATGAGCACGATTTGGGAAATGGTTTAGGACCCGGCCCGTTGCGGGCAAACATGCGAAAGTGGTCATGAGAACGATTATTATTGAAATTGAACGGTGCAAGGGCTGTGGTCTCTGCATTGTAAGCTGCCCCCGGCATTTGATAGAGACGGCGGAATCTCTCAACGCCGCCGGATACTATCCGGTGCGTTTGAAGGAGGGCGGCGGCTGCACCGCCTGCGCGCTGTGCGCTACGGTGTGCCCCGACGTGGCCATTGAGGTCATCCGGGACGACAGCGAATCCAAAGAGCAGGAGTGATTGAGCATGCCAGACCGGCCCGGTGAAATGAAGCTTGTTCGGGGAAATGTCGCCCTCGCGGAGGGGGCCGTGCAGGCGGGGTGCCGCTGCTACTTCGGCTATCCCATCACCCCGCAGAACGAGGTCCCCGAGTATCTTTCCAAGCGTCTGCCCGAGGTGGGCGGCGTGTTCCTGCAGGCGGAAAGCGAGCTTGCCAGCATCAACATGGTGCTGGGGGCCGCGGCGGCGGGCGTGCGGGCCATGACCAGCTCGTCGAGCCCGGGCATATCGCTGATGCAGGAGGGCATCTCGTTTCTCGCGGGAAGCCAGATCCCCGCGGTGGTGGTGAACGTGCAGCGTAGCGGTCCCGGCTTGGGCGGAATCAAGGTGTCGCAGGGAGACTACTTCCAGGCGACCCGGGGCGGCGGCCACGGCGACTACCGCACCATCGTGCTTGCGCCGTTCAGGACGCAGGAGATGTTCGACTTTCCGGCGCTGGCCTTTGATCTGGCCGACAAGTACCGCAATCCCGTGCTCATCCTGGCCGACGCGATCATGGGCCAGATGAAGGAGGGCGCTGTGCTCGCGCTGAAAGAGCCCGTGGCCGCCTATGAAAAGCCCTGGGCGCTCACGGGCGCCAATGGCCGTCCGCCGCAAAACCTGCGCAGCATGTACCTTGAGGCGGACGATCAGGAGCAGCTCAACTACACGCTGGAGCGCAAGTACGCGGAAATACAGGCGAAAGAGCAGCGCTTTGACGCGCAATTGACAGAGGACGCCGAATGCGTCGTGGTTGCCTTTGGGACCGCGGCACGGTTGGGGCTGTCCGCCGCGCGGCTGGCCCGCGAAGCGGGCGTCAAGGCCGGCCTGTTCCGGCCGATCACGCTGTGGCCGTTCCCCGTGGACGGGTTGCGCGCGCTGACCCAGCGCGTCAAACGCGTCCTGGTTGTGGAACTGAATTTGGGCCAGATGGTCGAGGATGTCCGCTTCACGGTTGGCCGCGATGTGGACGTGCAGTTCCTGGGCCGTGCGGGGGGCGGACTCCCCCATCCCCGCGACATCGCGGCCAAACTGAAGGAGTGGTAAACGTGGCGACAAAGGTGTTTCAACGTCCGCAGTCGCTCTGCAACGCGGTCACCCACTACTGCGCCGGCTGCACGCATGGCACGGCGCACCGGCTGGTGGCGGAGGCCATTGACCATTTCGGCGTGGCCGGCCGCACGGTCGGCGTCGCGCCCGCGGGCTGCAGTGTCATGCTCTACAATTATTTCAATGTGGACACGCTGGAGGCGGCGCACGGCCGTGCGCTGGCAAGCGCAACGGGCATCAAGCGCGCGCGGCCGGACCTGTTTGTGTTCACCTACCAGGGCGACGGCGACCTGGCCAGCATCGGCCTGTGCGAAACCATGCACGCCGCGAACCGCGGCGAGGGCGTAACGGTCGTCTATATCAACAATGCCGTGTACGGGATGACGGGCGGCCAGATGGCGCCGACCACGCTGGTCGGGCAGCGCACCACGACCACGCCGGCGGGGCGCAACACCGCCACGGAGGGGTTTCCGCTCAAGATGGCCGAGATGATGGCGTCGCTCGAGGGCGTGGCCTATTCCGAGCGGGTGATGATGACCGACGCCAAACACGTCCGCGCCGCGCGCAAGGCCATCTTCCACGCCTTCGAACTGCAAATAAACGAGAACCGGTTCGGCTTCGTGGAGGTTCTCGCGGCCTGCCCGACGAACCTGCACCTGACCCCCGTGCAATCGCAGGGCTGGGTGTCCGCAGAGATGACCAAAGTGTTTCCATTGGGTGTGTTCAAGGACGTTCCGGCCGCGGGCTGACGGGAGAGATACATGCTGTTTCAAGTAATCTTGGCGGGCTTTGGCGGACAGGGCATTATGTACATGGGCGACCTGCTCGCGGGGGCGGGGTTGGGCGAGGGGCGCTGCGCGGCCTTCTTTCCGTCCTACGGTGTGGCCATGCGCGGCGGCACGGCGAACTGCGTGGTCACCCTGTCAGACCAGGAAATTGGATCTCCCCTGGCCGACGGACCCAACGCGGCGATAGTCATGAACGGGCCGTCGTTCAAACAGTTCTGCCCCGCGGTGCGGGCGGGCGGCACCGTCATCGCGAACGCCACCATCATCGACCGTGAGTCGGTCAATGCGCGCGGCGATGTTCGGGTGGTGTGGGTCCCGGCAACGGAGATATCGCGCACCATGACGGGAAATGAGCGCTCGGCGAACATGGTGGCGCTCGGCGCCTTTCTGCGCGCCGAACCGGCCGTGCAAGTGTCCTCCATAGAGGCGCTCATAGGCCGCAGCAAGGCGACCGGCGAAACGAACCTGGCCGTGTTCCGCGCCGGGCTGGAGTTCAACGGTTCCTGAGCGGCCGTCCTGGTTTTCCGACGGAGTACACGCTGCCTCACAGGATCGGCCGCCTATAATCGCTGTGTTGTGCGGCACATTCCTTTGGTGAGTGCGGCGGCCATGACGGGTTTTGCGTGCGGATACCGTATTTCCACACCAAAACGCCGGGGCATGGCCCCGCTGAAGAAAAGCGGCGGCGTGGCCGCACGCACTCTCTTATGAAAATGTCCCATTATGGAACGGTTGTGTCCATGAATTAACCGCATTTTCTTGCTTTTGGTTGCGAGCTTGCTCGTTCCCGTGCTCAAAAAGGGACGCACTTCGCGTTGACCCCAGGCCGATTCGGACGAGACGCGGTTTCGTCGCGCTGCCCGGCTCCCAAGGATTCGTTACGAGCCGATAATCCGTGGCGGTGGTTGGTCGTTTCCCAAGCACACTTATCCCATGGGGATGCTGCCGCCACGAAACTCCCGCCATGCCCTCGATTACTGCTCACTGCTTGACCTGCCTCAAGCGCCCTTGCGCGTCTTCTGCAACCCTCCAGCGACCACGTCAGAACTCCCGTGCGACAGAACCAGACTGGTCTCTCAGTCTTGTTGCCGTCTGGGAGCGACCTCCTGCATCACCTCCCCTCGCAAATTGCATGCCAGATCACGTCACTGCGTTTTGTGAGATCAGTCAACCTCCGTAGTAGTGGGGTGTTATGCTGATTGAGGGATTTGACAGTGGCCTGGGAGTTCATGAGAATCGCCCCACCATGTGTAGATTGTGGACACAAAAATGTCCAGAATCGAGACAGGCACGAGCTGCCCGCCAGAATGCGCGGCGCTGCTGCGGGGAAAGCTTCCGGCTTGCTCCAGATCTGGATGACGCGAAGTGCTGCCACGGCCGATGCGCGTTGTCGTTGCCCGGTGTCCCGCACGGGCGCGGAGATGCCGATTTCGGTGGCTTCCGCTTCGCCTTACGCGTTCTGCCGCTGACTCCGCTCCCGCACCTGGTCGTTTGCATCAACCAGCACGGTCACCCGGTTGCCCTGCGCGTTGATTTGCATGTTTCGGCAAAGCCGACGAAGGATGGCGTCATTGCTGCGTTGGCCTGCCAGGGGATCATTCGACATCAGGGTGTCGAGGCAGGCGAAGAAGTAGCCGGCACCCTCGTCCTCCGCGGTAATCTTGAACGGCCCTTCGGGGGTACGTTCAATCCAGCAGTGAACCTTTGGGGACTTGGCCTGCTGATTTCCCCCGGAGATGACACAAGAGAAGAGCGCGCGAAGCACCAGCGCGATTCGGCTGGAATTGTCCAATCCCCATTCCGGCGCCGATTTGACAAACTTCGTGACCAGG
>CAIXUF010000256.1 GCA_903922535.1 Candidatus Hydrogenedentota bacterium | reverse complement strand
GCGTCGGGTACGCGAAAGGTTACACATGAACACAGAAATTGAAAGACGGTACTGGTTCCACGCCAAGCGGTATGGCTGGGGCTGGGGATTTCCTGACACTTGGCAGGGATGGGTGGTGCTTGCCGTCTACATGGCAGGCATTCTGGGTGATGCAGCGGCGTTTCCGCCCCACCGTTGGCCGGGTGCCTTTGTGGCAAATGCCGCCGGACTCACTATACTACTCACGATTGTAATGCTGCTCACGGGGGAACCGCCCCGCTGGCGTTGGGGCAACAAGGACGAGGGGAAGAAGAGATAGACAACGCCGGGCACAGTTATTGCAAATGGCGTTTGTTTGACACGAACGGCCACGGACAAGCACTGACGGACACGGAAAAACGGCCGTTGGATGCCGGTCCAGAGTGTGCCGGGCAGTTATCAACCACCTTTCAAAGCAGCCCTGACGATGTTGCCGCCGGAAGGGGCTTGCAGTTTCTTCCCTGGCAGCCCGCGTGATAGCATCAGATTCGGCTCAACAACGCACAAGAAAGGCAAAGCCCATGCGCGCATCATCCGGTCTCCGTCAATTATTACTATGCACTTTGCTGTTGTCGGCATGGGTTGCGGCTTTGCCTGCACCTGCCGCGGATTCAGGCCCATCGGCCATCGAGAAACTGGACCCTAATTTTGCCGCGAAGGACACCAGCGGTGAATGGCTGTGGTATGACGCCCAGAAACTGACTGTGGAGGGAAAGGGCTGGACGGACACGGACCGGTTTTATGACCGCCTGCCCGCCCGGGCCAAGGGAACTGTCCCCGACCCGGTGTGGAGCCTGAGCCGGCATTCGGCGGGTATCTGCGTCCGGTTCAGCACGGACGCGGAAAAGATCTCCGCGCGGTGGAAGGTGTTGAACGACAGTCTGGGCATGCCGCACATGCCCGCCACGGGCGTGAGCGGGCTCGACCTGTATGTGAACGACAACGGTGTCTGGCGCTGGATCGGGAATGGACGGCCCAGCGGGCAAAGCACGCAGGCGGTGCTGGCGGGTGGCATTCCTGCAGGCACCCATGAATACATGGTTTACCTGCCGCTGTACAACGGCACGGAGTCGCTGGAGATCGGTGTGGCACCGACGGCAACGCTCTCGAAAGCGCCCGCCCGTTCCGCAGACAAGGCCAAACCCATCATCTTTTATGGCACGTCGATCACCCAGGGTGGGTGCGCGTCCCGTCCCGGTATGGCCCACACGGCGATACTGGGCCGTCGGCTGGATCAGCCCGTGATCAATCTCGGCTTCTCTGGAAACGGCAAGTTGGACGCCGAACTGGGCAAATTGATTGCGGAGGTGGACGCTGCGGCATACGTGCTTGACTGCGCGCCCAACATGCCGCCCGAGATGGTCACCGAGCGGACCGAGCCCTTCGTCACCGCGCTGCGCGCCGCGCGGCCGGACACGCCCATTGTCCTCGTTGAAAACATCGCCTACCAGGCCGGGACCTTTCTTCCGGGACCACGGGCCGCCTACACCGATAAGAACAAGGCGTTGCGCGCGGCCTATGAGCGGCTGACGGAGAAGGGTGTCACGGGCCTGTCCTATGTGCCCGGCGATACGCTGCTCGGCAGCGACGGCGAGGCCACGGTGGACGGTACGCACCCGACCGACCTGGGATTCCAGCGGATGGCCGACGCGTTCGAACCCGTCCTGCGCAAGGCGCTGGAAAGGAAGTGACAAACAACCCTTGTCATCCTGAACGGAGCAAAGCGAATTGAATCACGCCTTCGACAGCTTCGCCAGACGTCCGAAACAGGCCGCTGCGACCATGAGTTCGCCCAGGACCATGACAATGGCGCAGGGGCCGAGCGTGGCGTAGTCCGCGGTAACCTCGCGCGCAATGCTGAACTTGTTGCCCAGCGCGACAAAGAAGTCCAGGTCATAGCCGGCCGCCTTGTGCTGGGCATAGGTGTCCGTCACCGAGGCGCACCAGACCACGTCGTGGATGTTGGAAGCTGCGCAACCCAGCGCGAAGGCACCCAGCATCACCAGCGCAAACGGTCCCACTTGGACGGGGGTTTTCAAGAGTCGGCAGGCCGAGGCCCACACTATTCCCGCGAACAACGGCATTACCACCGGAATGCCCAGGAACGCGGAAAACATGAACATCCAACTGAGGATTTCATGCGGCAGGTTCCAGCGCGGCTCGTCAATGAGTGTCAGGCACACGGTGAGCAGGATGAATCCGTGAACCATGCAGGCCCAGAAGGCCACACGCGCCGGGATGCCAAAATTCAGCTTCTTCACTTTGAGGAAGTAGGCCAGCAGCGAAATGACTCCGAAAAAGATCACAAATCCCAGGCACATGCCCGTAGTTTTCGTGTAGGCTTCGTACAGTATGGACAATCTTGCACCCATGGCATTTTCCTCGAATGGTTGTTGTTTCCCGACCGACCGGACTATCCTATGCATGGCGGCGCCAAGAAGCAAGCGGGCGGGCTGGCTCAGGGAGAGAAGGATCCGATGTCTGCAACCATGTTCCAGATGCTGCGCAGCATGTCGCTCAAACGCGAAAAGGTGCCTTCCTTTGCCGAATATCCGTTCACGATTCCCGCCGTGCGTCATCTCGACGAAATCGAATTCCACGCCGGAGTGACTTTTTTCGTGGGTGAAAACGGAACGGGAAAATCGACGCTGTTGGAGGCGCTGGCGGTGGCCGCGGGGCTTAACGCCGAGGGCGGCAGCCGCAACATCCTTTTCAAGAGCCGTGAGACCCATTCCCCGCTGCACCAATACCTGCGGCTGGTCCGGGGCGCGAAACGTCCCAGGGACGGTTATTTCCTGCGCGCCGAAAGTTTTTACAATCTGGCAACGCGCATCGACGAACTGGATGTTGCGGATTCCTACGGCAACCGCTCCCTGCACGAGCAGTCGCACGGCGAATCTTTCTGGGCGCTGCTGTCCGAACGCTTTGGCGGCGGGGGGCTTTACCTGCTTGATGAGCCCGAGGCGGCGCTTTCGCCCGGCAGACAGTTGTCCGCGCTGGCGCTGATTCACAATCTGGTCCGCGAAAAAGCGCAGTTTGTGATCGCCACGCACTCGCCCATCCTGATGGCCTATCCACACGCCTCCATTTATCTCCTTGCCGAAGACGGCATCCAAAAGGTGCCATACAGGGAAACCGAGCATTATCAGGTGACCAGGAATTTCCTGAATCACGTGGATGCCAGCCTGGAGACACTCCTGACTGCGGGTGGACCGTTTGAGCGCGATTGAAAAGGTACATTTCAACAAACCCGCCGTTCTGGGATACGGGAGCGCGGCCGTGCCAACGGGCTCAGAATCTTTCAGGGAGTTTGGCCAGCCGCACGAAACAGGCGATCGCGACGGCCAATTCCCCCGCCACCATGACGAAGGCACATGGGCCAAGCGTGGCGTAGTCCGCAAGCACCTCGCGCGAAATGCCAAATTTGCCGCCAAACGCGACAAAGTAGTCCAGGTCGTATCCCGCCGTGAAGTGTTTGGTGAAATTGTCGGTGATTGCCGCACACCAGGCCACATCGTGAATGTTTGACGCGGCACAGCCCAGTCCAAAGGTGCCGAGCATTACCAGTGCGAGAGAGGACGCCTCGACCGCCGCGTCCCGGGTGCGAAGGGCGGACGCCCACACGGCCCCCGCCAGGAACGGCAGCGCAGCCGGAATGCCCAGAAAGGCAGAGAACATGAACATCCACTGCAGTGTCTTTTCCGGAACCGCCCAGTGCGGTTTGTCTATGAGCACGAGGCACACGGCCATGAGAATGAATCCGGGAATCAGGCAGGCCCAAAAGATCGTCCGCGCGGGAATCTCGAAGTCCCAGTCCTCAACGTTAAGGGTGTAGGCCAGCAACGCAACAGCGCCGTAGAAAAGCACAAAACCCAGGCACATCCCCGGGGTCTTGCTGTATGCATCAAGAATAATTGCCAATTGAGTGCCCATTGCATTTCCTTTCGTGATTCCAACTTCCCGTCCGGCAGGCCCGTCCTGGGCATGCAGACGCACAGACACAAATATCAACGAACGCACCCCCCTTTTCCGCCCAAGACCCGGGACACGCCGGCCGGGTGGGGCCTGGTCCAAGAAAGATGTTCGGCCCCTTCAGTGTCTTGATAATACCAAACCAATGGGATAGGATGGCACACAGGAGATCGGTCATGGAAACCTCATACGGCATTATTGACGCCTGGATGCAGCACCCGACGCCGGGGTTCATCATGCACCCCATGTTTGAATCGCTCCGGCGCTGGCTGGGAGGAACGATTCCGACGGAGATCCCGGCGGAGTTCACGCTGGCGACGATGGACCAGGCCGGTGTGCGGCGGGGATTGCTCTGCGCATGGTACGGGCCGCAGGGGGCGCTTATCTCCAACGAGGAAGTTGCCAAGATCGTGGACGCCCATCCGGACCGTTTTGTGGGCATTGCCTCGGTGAACCTGTACCGGCCGATGGAGGGGGTGCGCGAACTGCGCCGCTGCGTGCGCGAGTTGGGCTTTCACGGCCTGCGCATGCTGCCGTGGCTGTGGAATCTTCCCCCCACGGACCGCCGCTATTACCCGCTCTATGCCGAGTGCGTGGAACTGGGTGTGCCCGTCTGCTTCCAGGTGGGGCACACGGGCCCCATGTGCCCCTCCGAACCGGGACGGCCCATTCCCTATATTGACGAGGTGGCGCTCGACTTTCCCGAACTCACCATCGTCGGCGGCCACATCGGCTATCCCTGGACGGTGGAGATGATCGCGCTGGCCACGAAGTACCCCAACGTGTATATCGACACGTCAGCCTACAAGGTGAAACGGTATCCGGCGGAGTTGGTGGAGTACATGCGCAAACACGGTCGGAAGAAGGTGCTTTTCGGCTCGAACTTCCCGATGCTCACCGCCGACGCCTGCCTCGACGGTTTCGACACGCTCGGCCTCGACGAGGAGGCAGCCCGCCTGTTCCTGTGCGACAACGCGCAACGGGTGTTTAAGCTGGACTGAGCCGCATTGCTTTCCCGCGCAATGGACGATATGGACCGGACGGACTGCATGGACGGGAACTGAAGAACGGCGTTGACGAACTGGTTTTAGAACTACTGTTTCTGCTCCGCCGCGTGCCGCGCTTCAAGCGCCTGGGCGACGGTTTCCTTCTTGCGGTAGACCATGCCCTGCATGGATGCGACAAGAGTCCCCGACTCGTCATGAATGTTGATGTCGTATTCGGCGAGGGGACCGCCGGCGTGGCGTTCGGTGCCGGTGGCGGTGAGCAGGGCGCCGGGAGACACCGCCTTGAAATACGAAATGCCGCAGCGTATGGCCACGGCGACCGTGCCCGAGGCGTTGGCCGCGACGGCATGGCAAAAATCGGCCAGCGCGAACAGCGCCGCGCCGTGCGCGATGCCGAGGCCGTTCAGATGCCTTTCGTCGATGGGCATTTCAATCACGGCATGGCCGGGACCGCACTCCACCACGCGCATGCCCATGTTTGCCGCCACCGCGTCGCCGCCAAAGTACTCTTGAAGCGTCTCATCCATGTTTCTCTTCCTCGTTCGCAAATTTGAGATACCAGACCATAAGGCACAGATAGGCGAGCATGCAGATCATGGGCACAATAATCACGCCCCAGGTCGGATTGTGCACGTGGGTTGGCCCCACGCCGTAGTCCACCGTGAGCGGCCCCGCCTTGTCGTGCGAGAAGAACATGCCAAAGGATGAGCCGAGCAGGCCGTGGATGAATCCCAGCGCAACGAGGTTGCGGTTGACGTCCTTCATGAACACGTAGGTGAGGAAAATGCCCAGCAGGAAGGTCACCATGACCAAGCCGTAGGAATTGATGTGAATCAGCCCGAAACAGGACCCGCTCAGCGTGGCCACAAGCAGGCGCTTGCGGTCCTTGGCGAAGAAATGGCCGTAGAGCGCGCCGAAAGGTCCGAAGAACACGGCGAAGTAGAGGAGCAGTTTCAGGGGTATTTGGTCCCCACCAAAGTGGATGAGCAATGGAAAATAGACCAGCGGGGCGCCGATGAACATGAATCCTGCCGCGAAGGCCAGCGTCGTCGGCAGGCGCTTTCCGGGCGCATGGCTGTTTGAAGGCG